>CAURDR010000002.1:0-90136 GCA_963523995.1 uncultured Candidatus Saccharibacteria bacterium
CATTGACGTTGAAGAGGTGAGAGGTTCGAATCCTCTATTGCCCACCAGATACGATACACAAGCCTCGTCGACGATAAACGAGGCTTTTCTATTATCTGCTATGCAGACCTTGACTTTATTTAATAAGTATGTTAGAATTTAAAGTATGAGTAAACATGACTTACCTAGTTTAGATACAAAGAAACCACAACACTGTTCTTTATTAAGCAAGGCAAAAATTCACTACGAATATAACAAGAAGATCAACGAAGAAAGATCTATACTTAATTAAGTTCCCGGATTTATAAAGTAATCGCCTCTAAAATGAGGCGATTTTTATTTTACACAGCACTTTTCCACTGGATTTTTTTATAGTTGTGTGTCAATATATTGATATGATATGCATAAAATGTTTTCACGGAAAAACCCACGTAACAAATTCTCGTCAAAATAAAAGATACCCAACAACCTGGCGTAGACATATGTGTGACCAATGCGGTTATTCTTTTACAACCTACGAAAAGCCTGTGATTTCCCTCGTTGTCATATCACAAGATGGCGAGAAAAATAATTTTTCTATAGGAAAACTGATACTTAGTATTGCGCGAAGTTTTAATCATAACGAAAAATTAGCAGGCTCATACAGCTATGACTTGGCCAATACTATACAAGATAAATTAATACACCTACAAAACAAACCCGCGATATCATCACAGCACATCGCCGAAATAGTCCACTCAACATTACAGAATTTTGACCAAATAGCTGCACTGCAATATGCAGCACAACATAATCTTATTATCTCTCAGAGAAAGAGGCGTCGCGGTCGCCCTTCTTTTTCTTATTCTGAGCACGACTTTGATCATTCATCTCTACGGTAGTCTTCTCCGTCACGTCAAACTTATCAAGATATTTACCAAGCAAAAGATGAGTTTGTGCATTATATGACGCCAAAGAACTATACACAATAGAAGTAATAGGCATCAAGAACCATTGTAGAACCATCAATGTATTTCTACTCTTCTTATATCTTTCTGGACGAGGCGGCAACAACTTGAACGATACAAAAATCAATACCAAAATACTTATCATGGCTACTTGTTGTATTAAACTAACAGTATCCGGCAACTGGTGAGCAGCAACGCTACGTGCAGCTTCACTGTTTAGCACAAGAGGAGCCCATCCACCGAAAGCGACAATTAGAGCAATACAAGCCTGAGTTACATGACCATCTAATAGCCTTATAAACCTAGCTAGGCTAGGCCAAAATTTTACCGTCCTATTTTTATTAAATATATTATTACCAACATACGCCACATCCGAAGCCCCATAACTCCAACGGCGCAGCTGGATAAACTGAGCTTTTAATGTTTTTCTATAACTGTTAGCCAACACTGCATCTTGATAAATCGGCACAAAAATTGGCACAACTTCATAATTACCATCAAAATAGAAATAGCTTCTCCAGTACTGGTGACCATCCTCAACAATTGTTCGCGTACTCCAAAAGTTCATCTCAACGAGAGCGTTCATTGGTTGCGAATGTGACGCAAAGTTACGCAAAGAATATGGGCGCATGGAGCTGATAATATTCCAAAATGAATTCCCTGTTGCCACTACTCGCATTGGCGCAGGAACATCCCATATATTATTAGTAAACAAGCATATAGGCTGAAACGATAAATGCTTTCTATCTTCATGAGTAACATACTCATATGTCACATAATCAAAGTAATACTTATGCGGCTTATTATCACAGTCCATTGTTGTAACAATAACATCAGAAAAAGCTATTTCTTCCTGTTGTAAATATTGCTCCAACCACTTGCCTGCATACGTGATGTTTCCACCCTTGCCAACTACCTCATTTGGTAGATCTTTTGGATGTTTTACAATATGGAAAGAATGAAAGTATTTGCCGTATTTCTTTTTCAGTATTTTAGCTGTTGTATCAATATCAACGCCACCACGTTCTTCGTACGCAAAAACTATAATCAGACGCTTCTTATCATATGTTGTATCTAAAACTGATTTAAGAGCAGGCTCAATCACTTCTATACTCTCATTGTATGCAGGCATAATAAGAGCGTTGTAAATATTACTAGGTTTAGGATAGTACCCATCTTCCGCAGCAGACATAAATCTTAGATTGTCTACATGTTGTTGATATAACAACTCCTTAGATTGATTATCTCTCAGTCTAGAATATGCATCCTTCGGATTTTCCAAATCAAATAATCGCCTATTCCAGTCGACTCTTGAAGCTTTTATCATATTGTTATGACCATTAACTATCCTATAGCTGATAGCTATTGTTTTTACAAAAGCAATTAGTATTATAGTCAACAAATAAATTGATGCTAAAACGGGACTTGCTATGGATAAGATAACCAGAAGAACAATAGCGCCATAACTTAGCAGCCCAGGAAGCATCTCAAGAAAACGATATTTTTTTGTTCGTTTACCAAGTGGAATTTCAATGTCCATATGTCACCCTATCGATGCAATTTTAATAATAGAATAGGCTAAAATAGCTAAAATAGCTAAAATACCCAACGTCAACCATAAAATAAATATAGCCAAGCTTCGTTTCTCTAGTGAAATTAACTTGACACTTAGTGCGGAGTGACCAAAAACTATCATAAACGCCAAAGCAAAATAACTAAATAAACTAGACCAGTGACTCCTATAAAAATTCGCATCACCATACGTAGTGTAGCGCGTAATAACCTGAGCCTCGCTATGCTTTATTGATGATCCTAAAAATATAGATACAACAATAGCCACAACAACGTTAACTATCAAAAGAGTTGCCACAGTCCTGTCGCTAAAAACAATTTTTATCGATTTCTTTACAGTATCTTTCATAAAATGGAGCCGTTGACTGGGCTTGAACCAGCGACCTGCTCGTTACGAATGAGCTGCTCTACCAACTGAGCTACAACGGCAAACTCCTTAGGAAATTATAGCAAAAATGGGAGCTTTTTCAAACTAGGTTGCTTATTTATCGATAGAAATGAAATATTTTACTTTATTGTTATTTTTTAAGTAGTTAAACTGGTTATTAAATTCAGTCAACGGAACTTTTACATAAGAGTAATTTACGGTGTTGCCTTCAATATTATTAAGCGTCACAAAATAATATCCGTCACCCGAAAGAGTCTTTATAGGACCTGAGATTTTACCCTTTGTTAATGACATAGCCGCTTTCGTTAGACCTCCGTCAGAATTATCCGTAGAGACAGATAGATTAAATACAGGCTGCACTTTGTCACCCATTTCCGTAGCAATATCCTTTAATGATTTACCCTCTTGCAACCTCTTCTTAATGTCAGACGCTAGGTTGTTAGCTGTTTTATCAATCTTAAAAGACACTTCCTGTTTTAACAAAGTATATTTCATAGCAGTTTTTAGCTCATCCATTGACCAGTGAAGATTGTCTTTTACTACAGACTCATAAGCGGACTGCGATAGTTTGCTAGATTCCTGCTGTTTTTTGATAAGATCTTGGACCTTTTTATCATCAACCGTGATATTATTTTCTCTCGCAAGTTTTTTGGCATATGCCACCTCTAATGCCTTGTCTATGGACTGGTTTTGATAGAACTTAACTTTGTCTTTTTGGTCTGCCTGTCCTTGAGATTGCAATACCGCCAATGAGCTACGATGATACAGAAGATAATCACTATACTCAGCATTTTCTCCATCAATATTAGCCACAGGAAGAGGTAAAATCTTAGTTATCCTATATGCGATATCACTTGTATCTTTCCAGACATATAACTGCGCACAACCAAGAGCAATAAAAACAATCAGGATAACGACGCTGACAAACATCGTTATCCACACCAATCGACGTTTAGTGTATTGGATGGGATATTTATGTTTACGACCAGCCGCCAAGACCTTCTCGCGGTGCTGAGCTACTGTATCGTTTGTAATCCTCTTAGGTAGCTCCTTTGTCTGTTTTTTATCTTTACGGTTCAACAGATTCTTCATTGATATCCTCCTTCTTTGTCGAAATTTCCACTGCGTCTTGTAGTTTATTATAGATCTTATCTGGATGTTCTACGTTTTTTATAACAAGATCTCCGACAAAAGTTTGAATAACTATTGTACCAAACTTAAACATTTCTCCGCTAAACCCCGGGATACTATAACTAATATTCTGAATTTTTGACAATTTAAGCTCAATGACATCTTTACCAAAAAATCCATGCTGAGTAATCTGACGAATCCTCTGATCGGTAACAATATAGTAAGTATAAAACCACATTAGAAAATGATAGAAAAAGAGCATCAAACCAAAAATAAATCCACCAACAAATACCCATAAAAGGTTCAAGTTATCTTGCCAAATTAAAAAAGGCAATGAACCAAGAGTCATTGATCCGAGAAGCAGATAAAATCCTTTTCTCATAGCGATTATGTGACGACGAAACACAAACAACAGTTGCTCTCCGTCGCGCTGCCCATCAAATTGCTTATCTTTAATTTGCTCTGTCATATATCTGGTACCCCGGGCAGGAGTCGAACCTACAACCTTATCCTTAGGACGGATCTGCTCTATCCAGTTGAGCTACCGAGGCATACAACCATTATACCACGGTAGCTCTCAGGAAAGACTAGCTTAGCGAGTAAACTTTTCACTTAATGTGTGATAGTTTACCAATTCTTCCGGCTTGAACCAGTGCTCGATCTCACGAACAGCCTCATCTGAATCGCCGGATGCGTGAATCAAATTTGGAACTCCCTTTTGACACTCATCTGCGTAGCCAAAACTAATGTGCGAGTAATCACCGCGAATTGTTCCCATGTCAGCCGACTTAGGCTCTGTTGGACCAACAATCTTCCTAACAACAGCAACAGCTTCAACGCCCTCTAATACCATTGCTATAACTGGACCATCCATCATCATATCTAGTGTTATGTTCAAAGTATCCTCGCCTCGACGAGTAGCCAATTTACCGATGTCCTCGTAATGAGCATAGTAATGGTCTCTGGATGGTGATGTCATTTTTACACCAACTATTTTTAGACCAACTCGCTCAAAACGTTGTAAAATTTCCCCAACGATACCTCGTTGAACTGCGTCAGGCTTAAAGACGATCAATGTCCTTTCAACGCCACAGTAGTTTTTTTCGCTTTCTGCCATAGATACTCCTCTGCTTATTATTTTCTAATATAGTAGCAGAAATAAATAATTTGATAAACATATTCATTAGCGATAGAATAAATATTATGTTTATATCAGAAGCCTTAACTGATTTCTTAGAGCACCTAGAGGTTGAAGGTGGGCGTAGTCAAAAAACCATCATAAATTATCAACTATACCTGGAGAGATTTATCGATTTTGCTGGCGATATAAATGTTGATAAAATTACATCAGAGCTAATACGTCAGTATCGCCTCTGGTTAAACCGTTATAAAAATGACAACACTGGCGAAGAGCTGTCTTTAATTACCCAAAGTTATCATCTTATTGCGCTGCGAGGTCTGCTAACCTACCTTTCTCGTCGTAATATCAAAAGTCTAGCGGCCGACAGAATTATATTACCTAAAGTAGTCCGTAAACAAGTGACGTTTTTACAATATGACGAGATTTTACGCATGATCGATCAAATACCAACCGATACAGAATCTGGACTGAGAGATCGAGCAATCGTTGAGCTGCTATTTTCTAGCGGACTGCGTGTTTCAGAATTGGTCAATTTAAACCGCGATCATATAAACCTAAAGAGGCGCGAATTTATGGTGCGAGGAAAAGGACAAAAGGATCGCCCTGTTTTTATTTCAAAAAGTGCTGCCGAGCACATATCGGCATATCTGGAAGCTAGAACAGATAATTTACCCGCCCTATTTTTAAGCTATAGTAAACGCCACGCAACTCCCAACACCTCAGGAGACTACCGTAGATTAAGCGCGCGTAGTATTCAGAGAATGGTTGGTCAATATGCTAGATTGGCTGGTATCACAAAACATGTAAGTCCACACACTATGCGTCACAGTTTCGCTACCGACCTACTTATGAACGGTGCGGACTTGCGCTCAGTCCAATCAATGCTGGGACATAGCAATATATCAACAACACAGGTATATACGCACGTTACCGATCAACATCTAAAAGATATCCACGACCGATTTCATAGTGACACAGAATCTTAACCTATGGCTTACATTGACCTACGGTAGCAGATCCGCCACCAGATACAGAGAAGTCTTTGCACAGGCTATTCTTCAATTCAACCGCATTGTTAGGATATGCAAAATCATCTCCTATCTGCAATCGAGCTTCAACTCTTCTAAACAAATCACTTGCCCGCCCCGTGGAATCGACAATTGGCTGAACTCCATCAAAATTGACAATCGTTCCGTCGGTTTTCTGGAGAGAAATCTTCACACTACCACTTTTATATATAGGCAATAACCTTAAGAATGCTGTTTCGCTACCAGCTGGAATCTCATCAACATCAATCACCGCTTTACACGAATATTCGCCAGAAAACTTGAATGTCTTACTGCAAGAAACCACACTTGTTCCATTATTATGTTCATTTCCGTCAGTTGCGCGTGGATGATCAGAAATCTTACCAGAAACAGCAGTACCATTCTGGCTTGCTACGTCTGACCTTAAAACATTCGGTCGCAAGAAAGAAGTGACGCCAGTTGAGTCTAAAGCCGCTAAATTAAAGGTGGCGCCTGGGTTAATAAGCTGCACGCGCATCAACTGTGGCGAATTAGCATTCCAGTTGTTTTTCGTCGGCAAATCCCCAGAGGTGGATATTTCAGTGTTGGCGGCGTTTGCGCCATCCAAATTACTCTCATCATCGCGCCTATACCATTCGATAGATATCTTGTTGAATGAACCAGTTGCGCGTAGTGGCACAATTTGAGATTTTTCCTCAATAGACTTATATATAAAATCTTGAGATTTCATAGTGATTTTTACACAAGTATACGCTTGATCAAATTTTTTACCCGCATCCGTGCCAGTTTTAATAATAGTTTCACCAGAAGAGCCACCTCCAACAACACCAGATGCCGCGACCATATTACAATTAATTGGACCATTCAGCACTCCCGCCGCTTGAATATTGCCCGTTTGAGCGGCACGAACCACGCGCTTAGCATCCTCAACCCCAGCTAAAGCCGCGTCATAAGCACTTTGCGACAGATCATTATTCGAGGATTGTCGCTGATCCATAATCATCAACTTGATAAACCCAATAGTAACAATAGTCAGCAACATCGCGCCAAATATGACCGCAAAAAGAGACACAGCACCTGATTGTCGCGTATTTTTACCCATTCGTCCTCACAATCATCTCAAATTTATTTATAGCACAGAACTCAAAATTGCTATCATCTTCAGTCGGAGCTTTACAGGAAGAATCCCTTATTTCACTCATCTTGCTCGTCCCCAGCGTAAAGGTCAATTTATACAGCGCCTCCCTTGAATTATCTGAGGTAACCTTTTCTAACGTAACTTCGTGTACACCAATTGAACCATCACTGCTATTGATAGACCTGAGCAAATTGGATGATTTTGCAAGATCGACGGTTTCTGGATATTTGCCAGAAGCATCTTTTTTACATAATCCACTATCCGCATCAACTACGCGCACCAAATTCACTGGATTGCCGTTAACTTTAAACAGACTATTTCCGCCCAACAGACTAGGGTCGTCCAAATACTTTGGATTATTCCACACATACGAATGAGAGCCGAGACAAAGTCGACCAGTTGACCAATTGCTATTATTCGGCACCCTCAATCCTGTACTGTCAATCTTTTCGGCATTTGCCTGAAGAAAATCGCGTCGAATCGTGTCTGAAATATCTCGTCCCGCTTGATTAACATCGCGAAGCACAATACCTCTGCTATACATTTTTCCCGCTTGAATACCCACCATCGCAATCGACAACAAAAGAACAGAGATAAAACTCATGGCGAGCATCAATTCGATAAGTGTAAATCCTTTTTTATAGCCCTGAATCATACAACCTCACAATCGTACCAATAGTCGCCGGCATTTTGCTACCAACAGGCATCCAGCACGCTTTTATGTACGCATCATATTTATTGCTATCCCTGCTCCCGACAGTTGTACTCGGCTTAACTAATCTAACTGATATTCCATACGTTTTTTTAGTATCGCTATCAACCCGTGCGTATGTTTCTGCTGGTTTATAATCGCCAGGATTGTTCAATATACTAATCTTCGAAGCGAGTGAAGGTGTCGCAGCCAAAGCAAACTCTTTCGTAGAAAAATCATCAGGGCATTTTTCAGCACCCAAGTTTCCTTCATTGCCATTAACGACAGAAACGCTCACAGAATTATTGTCTACCAATTTCTTCCAAGTATCATTTTTCATATCATGCGCATATCTTAGCATTTCAGCCTGAGCGTCAACCTGTTGACGAACCAATGTCGTCTCTAAAGAATACTGAGCAATAGCCATCCCGCGATTCATGGTTTCTAATGCGACAACGGCAACTAGGCTAAAAATGGTTACTCCAAGCAGCACTTCGACAAGCGTGTCGCCTCTGTTAAACTTACGCATCAGCACAGCCTCCTGTCGCATTGCCCACAACTACAGCATCGGCAGAACCTGCATGCGATCGTAGGAAAATAGATAATCTCTCCCCCGGTAGCCAGCCGTCATCATAAACACAAATTTCCCTCTGTTGACGCTGCTCGCCAGCAGATTGCACAACTCCAGCACTATTTTTATTATTGACGAAATCAGTTAAATTGTCACCGAATCGGCTCGTGTCAGTTCTAATATCCAACTGCCCCGTCTCTGGATGGCGGTACATCAAAATAGAGATATACGCACTATCTTTGGCTTGGTTAGAAAACCTAGTTTTTGCTTGCCAATTAACGATATATTTATCAGACTCAGCACCACGTCTATAAGTCCACGCGCTACCCTTATCTGACCTATAGGCATAAACTGGATAAGTTTTGTACAGATTGCCGTTTGTCGACCCCAGAGAACCCTCAGTGGTAATATAGCGACCGACAATCACACAATCAGATTGACCACGCAGAGTTTCAGCTCGACCATCAGAACCTTCAATTGGACAAGTGCCCTTAGATCGCTCATTCTCAACATTTACCACCTTCGAGTACTCATTTCGCAAAAAACCAGCATATGATTGCACCGAATCGCGATATTGCTGACGATTAATTGACATACTTACGCCGACCATTAACATAGAGGTCAGTAAGCCAGAAATAGCCACAAACAAAATCACTTCAATTATAGTAAAACCTTTTTGTTTATTGCCCATCACTTCTCCATTATAGCATAAGCGCTTTTTACTTAGACAATAAGAAAGCCCCACTCTAAAATTTGTCGACTAAAGAACCAAGCGAGCAAAAACCCTACGATAAGCAATGGGCCGAAGCATATCCGTGAAGTTGCTTGCAATTTTCCTCGCATCATTGATGGCAAGACAAGAAGCGTGCCGATAAGATTCGCGATAAATAATGCCGCAAACGCCAAAAGCCAATTTCCTAAGAACAACCCCAATCCAAGTCCAAGCTTAACGTCACCAAAACCGATCCAAGTTTTATCTTCCCCGTAACGATATTTCGAGAATAAATATAGCACCATATATATTCCGCTCAGAATCGCAATCGACCCAAATAACGTCATCAAGCTTTTTGAAAAATCGCCAGCTAGACATACTTTTATTCCCGCAAAAATAGCGCCAAGAATGATAAACGGAATATTAATTACATTTGGAAGAAGTAACCATCTGAGGTCATAGACAAATAAAATCGCCAGCAGCACCAAACTTGCCAGCCATAAGACTAACAATACAATCTGCCAAATATTCGTTAACGATCCCGGCCAAAAAGCCACGGATGCAACAAATAATCCAGCCATCACTAGTTCTAGCAAGATTTCCGTCCAGCCGATAAATGCTTTGCAATATCTGCATCGACCCAATCCAGCAACCCAACTTACCACAGGAATCAAATCGCACCACTTAAGCTCATGTCCGCAAGATAAGCAGCGAGATCTATCTTTGGAAATTTTTTTTATCAATGGAGATAATTTCTTTAATTCCTTTTGGTCAACTTTTTCTCCAGCTTTTTTATCTTCCATCAATTGACGAGCCCGCAAGCGCCAAATTTGCGCTCCAGCGAAACTGCCTAAAATAGCCCCTAAAAATCCCACTAATAAAAACTTAATCATACTTCTTATGGTAACAAAAAACCATAAAAAAATCAGCCCCATACCGAGGCTGATTCGTAATTTATCTATAGGACTATACGTCCTGGCAATACAATTGCTTTTGAGAGCCATTATTTTCCAATAGAACTACAACTGCTGCGTTGCGTGAAGATCCGTTTTGCAAAGTTATGTTTGCTGGATCGTCAGCAGATGGAGCTGGCGTGCTAGAAGGACATTTCTTGCCTCGCATAACCTTGATTTCATTGCCAGCGACTGACATTGAAGCACCAGGTGTAGCAACCTTTAATTCTGAAGACTTGTCGTATTGATCAAGCTTATCGACATACTTGCGTAGAGACTCCTCATTAAACGTGCCTCCGTTACGGTTAGCTGAATTCCAATTGGTAATAGCTGCGGCAACTGTTGAAGCGTCGTTCTTCCTTGACTGGTCGCGCTGGCTACGCTGCAAAGCTGGCAATGCGATAAACACCATCGCAAAGATAAGTCCAGCAATGGCCAAGACTAGGACGACCTCGATGATTGTAAATCCTTTTTTATTATCTTTTTTTGTCATTAGATTTCCCACCTTTCTATGGTTTACCTATATTTACGCAAAAATGCTTAAGTTTATAATACACTAAAAATATAAGTCAGTCTAGCGAATATTAATATTACCGACCAAACTATAAATTGGAAGCAAGATAGCCGCGACCATCGTACCGGCAACTATAGCCAAAAAGACCATCAAGACTGGTTCTATCGCCGTCGACAAGGCGCGAATTTCCTCGTCAAGCTCATCTTCATAAACTTGAGCAGTCTTGCCCATCATCTCATCAATTTTACCTGATTGCTCACCAATTTTAATCATCTGCGGCACCATTGCTAGGAAATAATCTTCATTAGATAAAGAAGCAGACAAGGCCTTACCGCCCTTCACCTTATCTGACGCACGGAGTATGCTTTCGCTAATAATCACGTTATTAACAGCATCAGATGTAATACGAAGCATATCAAGCATCGGCACACCAGTACTCAAAAGCACCTGTCCAGTTCTAGCAAATCGAGCCATGTACATCTTCCTGAACATTCCTTTAAATAGCGGAACATTAAGCTTAAAGATGTCTTTAGTCCTAATTCCCTGTTCAGTTTTCAGATATTGTGCTAGGAAATAACCGCCGATAATCATTGCCAATATAACAAGCCACCAAAGACTACTAAAAAAGTTCGCCACTTTAATCATCATAAGAGTTACAAATGGCAACCCCTTATTTAAGTCACGATACAGACCCTCAACTTGCGGAACAACTGTAAACAACATAAATCCGATAACTAAGACAATCACTACCAAGACAATTGACGGATACATCATAGCACCTCTAATTTTACTCATCATAGCGGCGTCTTTTTCCTGCTGAGCAGCTAACCTCTTAAGCGAATCATCCATCGTACCTGACGTCTCGCCGGCCGAGACTAAAGCTACATAAACTTTGTTAAAAGCTTCTGGATGCTTTGCAAACGAATCGGACAAGGATTTACCGCCTTCAACGTCAGAAATAATCTCTTGAACAATTTCCTGCATGCGCTTATTCGTAGTTTGCTCCTGAACCGTTCGAAGACTTTGCGCCAAAGGTAGTCCTGCACCAATAAGTGTAGCCAGCTGACGAGTAAATACAACCTTATCCTTAGTGGTGATTCTACCAGAAAACTTTGCAAAGAAGCTGGTCTTATCGTCTTGTAGTTCAATTTTTAATGGGACAAACCCTTGTGACGTCAAAAGCTTCGCGGCAGCATTTTCGCTATCAGCCTGAACAACTGATTTAACGATTTTATTACTTGCACTATCTCTGGCTTCGTAATCGTACTTTTTCATTTACTACCCCCTCATCAACCTCTCGAATTCCGTCAAATCGACAGCAAATTCACGAGCGCTATCATACGTAATCGTACCATTCTGCACCAAATTGACCAAAGTTCGATCCATCGTCTGCATTCCCTGATCAGCACCAGTCTGAATCACGGCATCCAATTGGTGAGATTTACCTTCGCGGATAATGTTGCGCACCGCTGGATTAGCAATCAAAACCTCTGCCGCCACGACTCGTCCACCACCAATAGCCGGGACTAGTCGCTGCGAACAAATTGCCATCAAAATATTACTGAGCTGAGCGCGAATCTGCGGCTGCTGGTGTGGCGGGAACACGTCAATCATACGGTCAATTGATTGCGCTGCGGAGTTTGTATGTAACGTTGCAAACACCAAGTGTCCAGTTTCGGCAATTGTAATCGCTGCTGAAATCGTCTCGAGGTCGCGCATCTCACCAATTAAAACAACATCTGGGTCTTGGCGAAGGCTCGAACGCAAAGCCGCAGAGAATGAATAGGTGTCGTAATGAACTTCACGCTGAACTACCACTGATTTTTTCGACTTGTGAGTAAACTCGATAGGGTCTTCAATGGTAATAATATGCTGTGAACGTTCAGAATTGATCTTATCAACCAGCGCCGCCAAAGTTGTTGACTTACCGGAACCAGTTGGGCCAGTGACCAACACCAAACCGCGAGGAAAATCCGCAAACGTATTAACAACTGGTGGCATACCCAGTTCAGACGCAGACTTAATTTCATTTGGAATCAAACGTAGGGCTGCAGCCAAATTGCCACGCTCATGAAAGGCATTAACTCGGAATCGTCCCAGTGTACCAAACGCAAACGAAAAGTCGAATTCCTTATCTTTTAGCAAAATTTGTCGCTGATCTTCATCAAGAATCTGGAATACTAGCCTCTCAACGGCAGGCTCGTCTAAGGGCTGAGTTCCGGCGGTCGGCATAAGCGCACCGTCAATTCGTAGCATTGGTGGCAAACCAACTTGAATATGAAGGTCCGAAGCACGCTTCTTAACGACTTCTTCCAGCAAAATCTCAATTCGCAATTCTTGATTATTCATGTTTCCTCCTTTACGCGGTATCCGCCGCTACCCTATTAACTTCTTCTATTGTCGTTATTCCGTTCAACGCCTTCAGATAACCATCTTGACGCATCGTAATCATACCCTGTTGAATTGCCGTTCGCTGGATTTCTGCTGAGGTTGCGCGCTTAACAATCAAATTCTGAATCTCTTCAGTAATATCCATGACCTCATACAGACCGGCTCGACCAGCATAACCGCGAGGAGTTTGCGGCGTATCTTTTCCTTTCGCCAAGGCAAACGACGCCTGTGTCGCTAGCGGCAAACTTTCATATCCCAAATCTTGCGCGTATTGAGCAACTTGCTCCCTTGTTTGCGGCAATAATCCACCAACCGCCTCGCGAATTGCCTGTGTTTCCAATGGTGATGATTGATAAATATCCCGACGACGCGCCACTCGCCTCACCAGACGCTGACCGATAATTGTGTTAACCGTACTGGCGATAAGAAACGGCTCAATTCCCATATCCAACAAACGCGGCAGCACGCCAGCGGCGGAATTTGTGTGAAGTGTCGAGAAAACCAAGTGTCCCGTTAAGGCCGCTTGAATAGCCAAATTTGCTGTTTCATTATCGCGAATCTCACCAACCATCACAATGTCTGGGTCTTGACGCAAAATTGAGCGCAGTCCAGAAGCAAACGTCAAACCAACTTCCGCATTCACCTGAATCTGATTGACGCCATCCATCTTATACTCAACTGGATCCTCAAGCGTCACAATATTCACGGTGTCATCTTTAATCTCCTTGATCAATGCGTACAAACTCGTTGACTTACCAGAACCAGTTGGACCCGACGTTAAGATCATTCCATTTGGCCGCTTAATCCCCTTACGGATCGTTCTTAATGCACGCCCAGCGTAGCCCATATCTTCCAAATTGAAAGAACTTCCACTCTTATCAAGCAGACGAATAACCACCTGTTCGCCCCAAACGACAGGAGAGATAGCGATACGAAGATCAACCTCTTTACCTGCGACGTTAACCGCGAATTGACCATCCTGAGGAATGCGATGCTCGTCAATTTTCAGATTGGAAAGAATCTTAATACGACTAACTAACGCCGGCTCAATACTCTTTGGGAGCTGCATAATCTCACGCAAAACACCGTCAACACGACAACGAATCTTCAAAGCCTTCTCTAATGGCTCAATATGCACATCGGACGCATGACTCTTCACCGCGTATTCCAAAATTGTCGATAACGCTCGTGATATAGGTGAATCTTGGACAATCGTTTTAATATTGCCAGCCTCCGACAAAGACTCTTCCTGAGAAGCCTGAGCGGCTACATTAACAGATGACAAGTCAGTCTTATATTGATCTAAGACGTGGCGGACACTCTCTTCCGAAGCCATAAATACTTTTATTGGTCGCTGGATGCGATTCGACAAATAGTCAACCGCTTGAACATTATTCGCGTCGATCATCGCTACTGCTAGTCGATTCTGAACTTCAGCCAGCGGCACAGCCATAAATCTCTCAGCAACATCGGAAGGTAATAGAGATAAAATATCCTGGCTAATAACACTATTCGACAGATTGACATACGGCACGCCCGAAACTTGAGCCACACCATGAACTAATAGTTCATTGTCAAGTAGTCCCTCTTCGCTAAGCAAACTAAATAACGGCTTGCCACTCTCAGAGGCGCGCTTTAAGGCATCATCAATGACAGACTTCTCAATAAGCCCCTCGTTTACGAGCAGCTCGATCAACTTATCTTGGATGTCGTCCGTCAGTAAAGCCATTTACACCCCTTCTCTATTTGGCTGCATCTTGACCTACGAATATTTCAACAGTTGGATTTATCGCATTATTATTAAAAATCGCTGGGTTTGGTTTTTCGACGTCAGGTGATATTTCTCGAATAGTCTGTACTTTTGTGCCAGATTCTGGGACTTTTAAGAACGAGATATTAGAGGCGACAATATAGCCGATTGCCACACCCACACCCGCGATCAATATTACCATTGCTATGTCTGTTTTCTTCATGGCTTAACCACCTTATTCTCTAATTGTATTGTTTGTGCTGGCTCGTAATAAGCAACACCTCGAACCACCAAACTCAATCTATCCTCATTTCGCTGGATTTCCACAGTCTTTAGGTCAATGACTCGAATAGACGCCTCTAACTTAGTTAACAATTCTTTCAATTTTTCAGCCGGACCGCTCACTTCCATAGTAAATGATATGGCGTTTTCAGATGTTGACTCAGAGCTTTCACTATCAGATCCAGATTGGGCAACTGTCAGATTTTGAATAGTCACACCGGTAGTCGTATCAATAAATTTATTCTTCAATGAAGCACCAAGAGCGTCGGCGTTCGCATTATCTGGCAATGCATCCAGCACCGTCTGAAGAGCATTACTTTCGCTGCTTGATTTTATAGAGTTAAGAGCAGTATTCGTGTCTAAAACTCGGATATTCTTCTTCAACTCATCAACTGATGACAAGTTTTTGTCTAGACGAGAAATCGTATTTTGCTTCTCCAGAAGAATCTTCGAATGAAATACAATTTGCTGTACTAAAAATATACTCACAACAAGCGCAATTCCAGCCAAAAATGCCGCAGAAGCCACAAAAATAAACATAGTCTTTTTTGACGAATCAATCTGTTGACGCTTGCGGATCGCAACTTCTTTATTATCGGTCGCCATTATTTCTTCTCCTGTTTTTTCGAGTTACTCTTAAACAAGCTATCCGGAATTCCCTGACGTGAATCTGTCACATCAACCTTACCAGTCGGCGTCAATACGGAAACTGTGCCATTGTTTGCAGGCGCTAGTAGTTCTTCTGCGTATTCAAACGAGAACGAGAATTGCAACACTTTTTTACCTTCTGAGTTCTCTCCAAAACTAGTATCGCCATCTTTTATCTCCTTAGTCAGACTAACCTCGGAACTTTTATCGCCGTCAGTAGTCTGAACTTTCGTATTCAAGATGGTTTTCTTTAAGGTCTCTAACGCACTATAGCCATTAACCGCGCTACCCTCCAGAGTAATAGTTTTCGATTCAGGATTGACTTTTATATCCGAAAAACTAACATTATTTGGCGCAACTGGATTAACCGCCGTTACAACATCAAAGATCCTTGAATTAATCTTCTTTCCAGAATGTTGCTCATTGATCTTTGTCAATTGATGTTGAATCGTTACAACCTTATTGAGATCTTCGACCGCCATCAATTTATCGTTTCTATCTTTGATAACTCCACTCTGGACCGCCTCGGCTGCAATTTGGCTACCCAAAATCAACGCCAAAACAACTACTGCCGCAATCGAAGCACCGCCCACCAAAAACGATATCGAAATAACCCGATTGCGCATAGCCCGAGTCTTCAATAGCTCGCGCTTAACGTTTGGGAGAAGATTTATCTCAATCATGATATATTACTCCTTTGTGCCAACCCTACGGCAATAGCGAATTCTGAAGCAATCGGCGCCAATTGCTGTTGATCCGACTGAGAAACTTGAACACGTTGCCACGGATCTGCGGTAATTGATTGGACTCCAGTTTTATTCATCACATATCCATCAAGTTGCGGAATAGCTGAACCAAACCCTGATAGTAAAATTCCAGAAACTGCTACGCTTGGATATCGAGTTTGGAAAAACTTTATAGATTTCACCAGCTCTGAAGAAAAATTATCGAGAGTTGAATCAATTGCCCTTAATACTTGACCATCCAATTTATCCGGCGCCAAACCAAATTTCAAAATAAATTGACGAGCTTGATCTTCCTGGACACTAAGATTCTGAACCGCCGATCGGACCAAAGACGAAAGCCCGGTCGGAATCATACGGATAAGTCGCGGTGCCCCGTTATAAACGACCGCCAAATCCGTTGAATTTTCGCCCATATTGATAATTAAACGTGCATCCTGAGAATCGGTAGCCGATAAAGAGCGAACCATAGCAATGGCGTTCGGTTCTTCGGCAATCACATTGAAGCCAAGATTTTCAACTAACTCCAGACGCTCTTCCGCGTAAGACTTCGCTGTACTTGTCAGCAAAATCTCATACTGATTCTGAGCATGCAAACTATCACCCAATAAAGCCCAGTCAACTTCTGCCTCATCCAAAGACATTGGAATATATTGGTCAATTTGATACTTCATCATCGCCTTTAGTTCTTGCCCAGAAACCTTTGGCACATCAATAATAGTCGAGAATGTCTTATTTGACGGCAAACCGACAGCTACATTGGACGCCTTAATCCCAGCCTGACCAACGGCGGTCATAATAGCCTCACCCAAGCGTCGCTTAGACTCTGGAGAATCGCCGCTCGTTATCTTAGAATCAACTGGCGTATAACCGTAATGCGATAAATTCCATCCCGTGCCAGTACGAGACAATTGAACCACCCGCACCGCATTCGTATCGATGTCCAGTCCGAAGAATTCGCCCAACCCTTTTGCTAATTTCATAACTAATAATAATTATATACATTAGCGTTTTAATTTGCAAACTTTTAATATCTTGGCGGCAATTCGCGAACATTCATCGTACTAATCGCGCCAGTGTTTCGATAATTATTGTAAGCCCAAATATAAGTGTCTGCTCTTAAGTTAATGATTTCTGCTGGAGTTCCAGGATGCATATTCGGATCATTCTTTGCAGATGAAGCATGCTTTCCACCGTATGTTCGCCGCAAGAACAACTGTCCAGTTTTAATTGGCCCGTTGATTTTCAATTGCTTGCCACAAGAAACATCAGAAACACCACTCAGCCAAGCTACATCGCTAATTACCACGCCACAAGTACTAACATAGCCATCTTTCTGAGTAATCAACCAAGCATTCACCTCTCTAACCGAAGGCTCTATAATAATATTCTTCGCGTAGATGATTAGTTGTGGCAATTGGCGCACATCATTCGTGTCTGTGTATAGCAAATCACCCGAAATCCTAACTACACCCGAGGACTTTATGACTATACTTTTGCCTACGCTTAATTTTGACCCCGTTAAGGTTACGTTTCCAGCGTTATATTCACCCGAAGCTAGACTATTCACATCTACATTGCCAGAGATATTACCTCTCGCCCCGCGAACTGACGGTAGGGTAAAATTATCTGGAACTGAACTAGTGCTACTGAAATTACCATACTTTGGAATATTGGCGAAAGTTAGCTTATTATAGTCACGCGGCGTCACACCCGAGCGACCATTAAACGATGATGACAATCCAGCCCCCGAAGCCGAATCTGCCTTACCATTAGCAATAATTCCATATTCGCCCCAAGAGCCATATACATTCTGATTCGTATAGGCCATCTTATACGCCAATGTTATATCCTCGATCAGTAGTCCCATATGTGACGGATTAGATTTTACATAAATATCGATGAAGTTATTATTCTCATATAAAACAGTGCCTGGCTGCGTCTCAGCGGTAAATCGAGAATTTCCAGCATAGCCCGGAAGACCCCAACCAAAATACTGAACTCCTTCAGGTCTGGATCCGTTGTCGTTACCTAACGTTTTCATCTCATAACCGTTGATCTTCACCTTAACGAGGTTATCTACAGCTCCACTAAAACCGATCTCCAGACTCTTAGCATCTTTTAACCCTTCTAAATTAATACCCTTCAATCTAAAGACGTATGTATTTGAGCACGGGATAATCTCTACTATAGGACGAGAATTATCATGACAATTTAGATGAGCCGGATCCGGTTTACTATTAGAATGCGTATGTCGACCAAAGCTGTTTATACCAATCCATTTTGCAGAGTCAGATGTCCTCCAAACGCCCCTCTTACAATAATCAGGATTATAGACGAGCGATGCGTCACCAACTATGTCATAATACATGGAATCGGGTTCACACGTAATATAACCATCTTGCAATACATCGCCTCCACCAGGAGCGCGCCACTGTGTCGTTACAATCGTCCTTGCTTGATAGTCGTCTTTTAAGTTAGTCGCATCACCATGACAACTCGGAAGATAGTCTGGTTTTTTAGTAGACTTCTTATACGCCCTCTGGTTTCCATTACCGCCATACTGATCCTCAGCACACACTATAGACCAGTGCGGATCAACACTGTCACCGCCCTTAAAGCCGTATTCACCAGGACTAAAATGAACATCGTCTCCAATTTTATTACCATCTTTGTCTAAACCTGTACCCCACAGCCCCCTTGCTCGTATAGAGGTCTTATCTAACTCAATACGACTAAGATTCTCATCAGGAACATTCACATTGTTTGATGTCCTGCTGGTAATAACCTCTTTATCTGTCTTAATATCACCACCCCAAACCTGTACTTTCGGTCTTTTTGAGGATCTGATACACTTAACCGCGTATTTAAAATCCGTAGAAGGAGCCGAACCATTATAATCGCTAACCATAACCACGTAACATAGACTGTCGTTAGCACTTAGTTTAACTCTGTCCAAATTATCTATCTGATTTGTAGCCACTGGAGTCTGACCGGTGTTTAATTGACTGCCAGTGTTTTGAACAATTTTTCTACATGCGCCACTATCAATATTTAAGCTATCTCTATATTGTCCTTTAATCAGTCGCACAATTGCGCACGGCCAATCATCATCAGCAGTACCCCCAGGAAGTGAAACTTCATTACTCTTTCCTGTAAGCTCCGATACTTCAGCTCCTCTGACAACAAATCGAGCAAGTGCATACGAAGAATTTTGAGTCTTTAAAGTCCCTTTGTTATTCAACCCAGCATTTATTCCCTCAATTTTCGTGACATTTTCTGCGTCAATATAATCCGAATTAACACTCACCGAAGGTTCTACATCATAATCATACGGAACTTCAACACAGGCATATGACGAATACACCCAGCCAGAAACTGAAGAAGAGTTGCGTTTACTCCAATATATACGCTGACATATACGCTTACCCATGTCTTCTTTTCGAATAACTCGCGTATACATAAATTTTTTTTCTCCAAGCTCGCCATGAAGATCTTCCAATCGAGATTTACCATTCAACGCCTCCATAGAGGTTGTATGATAATCTGCTGGGTTATATTTACGAATCCAAGCATAATCGCTCCATTTAGATTTATTCTCAAATTTCGCAGAACGTTCACTATGCCAAGCGCCTCGCCCGTTTAAGCTCTTATCGCTATCTATTGGCTGATTCGTTCTTAGGTCAAAGACATCTTGTTGAACACCAACTATAACATCATCCGTAGGACCGTTCTGAACACGAATGCCATGCCACCAGTCGACAGTATCGCCGGGCTTTACGTTCCTTAATCTATTCGGCCCACTCTTCCAATCAGAGCCGTAATTTTCAGCGTCTGCCGAATTAAAATTCTTAGTTACCCAAGATTCACCCCATAAAGTCCAATTTGGCGAACTTGGCGCCGCGTACGTATAGATAAAAAAAGCCGTTACTGAAATAGCCAAAGCCACTACTATTGCCAGCATGCCCACCTTAGGCAATGAGTATTTTCTTCTCATGCTTATAATTATATCAAAGATTCCGCAGATGATATAATAAATATATGAGTTTATCTATTGGAATCGTTGGTTTACCAAATGTCGGCAAGTCGACACTTTTTAACGCTTTAACAAATAATGATATTTTGGCGGCTAATTATCCGTTTGCGACAATTGAGCCGAACACAGGAATTGTTCCCGTGCCAGATAATCGCCTGCAAATTTTGGCCGATCTTTATCATGCGCAAAAAATTATTCCAGCCACCGTTACTTTCGTCGATATCGCGGGGCTAGTTGCTGGCGCGTCTAAAGGTGAAGGCTTGGGCAATAAGTTTCTTCACAACATCAGAGAGTGTGACGCGATTGTTCACGTTGTTCGTGCGTTCGAAAATTCAAAAATTTTGCGCCACGATGAAGCGCCAATCGACCCAAAAAAGGATATTGATATTATTAATACTGAGCTGATTCTGGCCGATCTACAAACTCTTGAAAAACGCCTGCCTCAACTTCAAAAAGAAGCCAAAGCAAACCCAAAAGCTCGCCAAAAAGTTGAATATCTGCAGTCTTTAATCGACAATTTACAAAAAGGCGTACCAATTTCCGCCCTGTCAGATGTGGATTTTGAAGCAATTTCCGACCTGCACCTCCTTACCGCCAAACCCGTTATTTACGCATTTAATGTCGACGAGGAGGGATTGAACAATTCCGATCTACAGAGTCAATTGACCGAACTCGTAAGTCCCGCAAAAACCGTCTTTGTCTGCGCAAAGCTAGAAGAAGAATTGAAAGGCTTATCTGAAAATGACGCCAAAGAGCTATTAGAAAGCTACGGCGTCAAGGAAACTGGGCTCGCTAAACTTATTCACGCAGCCTACGATACGCTCGGACTACAAAGCTACTTAACTGCGGGCGAAAAAGAAGTCAGAGCTTGGACAATTCACAAAGGCTGGACTGCACCGCAAGCTGCGGGCGTTATTCACTCGGATTTTGAGCGCGGATTTATTGCCGCACAAATTGTCGATTTTAACGATTTAGTCACCGCAGGATCTGAGGTTAAGGCTCGTGAAAACGGCAAAATTCGCACCGAAGGAAAAACTTACGTTATGCAACCGAATGACGTCGTTGAGTTTAGGTTTAACGTTTAGCTAATTTCAATTTGTAAAATCGCTCGATATTGCCCTTACTGCCAGCCACTTCACTATCTTTTTTGTCTAAAACAACGAAATATTTCCTTGCCCAATCTTCAAAGTCGGATAAAATCTGTCGACGAACTTTATCGTTTTTAATAATTCCCTTATTAACTTGATGCCGCCCCGCTTCGAATTGAGGCTTCACCATAGCAACCAATATCGTATTTGTATTCATCAAATTTTCTGCCACGTGCGGCAAAATTTCCCTCAGAGATATAAACGACACATCGCCCACGATAATGTCAATTGCTTCATCTGTATAAAAATCACGAATATCGGTCTTTTCGTGAAGAACAATTTTTGGATTCGACCTCAAACTTGGATGGAGCTGATCCGTTCCAACATCAACAGCAAATACTTTTTTGGCGCCATGACGTAGCGAATAGTCAGTAAATCCACCCGTACTCGAACCAATGTCCAGAACGGTTTTATCCTGAAAATTAAGATGAAAATACTCTGCCACGCTTGCTAGTTTTAAGCCAGCTCGCGAAACATAAGTTTCCTTTTTCTCAAGCTTTATCTCGTCCGAATCAGACACCATAGTCCCTGATTTCTGGACAATTTTCTTATTCAAAAAAACATAGCCCAGGCGAATAAAATTATCCGCCTGAGATCTTGTTGTCGCCAAACCACGCTCAACCAGAGCTTTATCTAATCGCTGTTTCATTAAATAGGACTATTTCTTTCGCTCGCGATATTCACCAGTGGATGTGTCAACGCTAATAATATCACCCTGCTTGATAAATGCTGGAACTTTGACAACTAGCCCTGTCTCCAAAGTAGCGTCTTTTAGCACAGATGAAGTCGTATCGCCCTTAACCACATCTTCCGTGTAGGTAACTTCCAGATATTTATTCTTTGGCAGTTCAACGTTAATCACTCGACCGTCGAAGAATTGAAGACTTAATTCATCGCCTTCTTTCAGGTATTTACTAGCATCGTCCACGATTTCCGCAGCCAGCTCAAATTGCTCAAAGCTAGTCGGATCCATGAAATAGAACTTGTCGCCGTCGTTATACAAATATTGCGCAGTTTTATTATTTACTTCCGCAGCTTCGATTCGCTCTTGACCCTTGAAAGTCTTTGGAATAACACTTCCGTCAATTAGGTTTTTCAATTTCACGTTAACAATCGAACCGCCACGACCCATAACTTTTTGGCCGTACTCTACGACGCGATATGGCTTGCCGTCAATTTGACAAACTACGCCTTTTTTCAAATCAGTTGGCTGATACATATTTTCTCCTTTCCAATAAAATATCTCGCTGCCAAATATGTAATAGCAACGAGATATTGCGCATTAAACGTTCCTAGTTGCTACTGACAAATGGCAACAAAGCCAAGTGGCGAGCACGCTTAATTGCTACTGCCAAGCTTCGCTGTTGCTTTTCGCTCAAACCAGTCTTGCTGATTGGCTCGATTTGACCGTAAACATTGATGTAACGTTGTAAAGTTTTTACATCTTTATAATCAAAAATAATCGGTGGATTTTTCTTCAATTGTGCCATTTTAATCTCCTTATTAGAATGGGATTTCGCTTAGGTCAATTGGCTTATCGTCAATTTCCGTTACGACTTCCTCTTTTTTAGTAGTCTTTGGTACTGCAGAACCTGAATTGTCGCCGCTTGGACCATCTAGGAACGTTACGTCCGAAGCAGTAACTTCAATTCGGCTCTGCCTTTTACCAGTATCCTTATCTTCCCAGCTATCCTGTCGCAGTCGTCCTTGGATTAAAACCCGACGACCTTTGCTTAGATATTGCATTACCAAATCACCAAGTTTATCCCAGGCTGTGATATTGAAAAAGTCAGCCTGATCGTCTTGAGATTGTCGATCAACAGCAATACTGAAACTAACTACGTTCTTGCCAGAAGCAGTTGTTCGCTGTTCTGGATCGCGTGTCAATCTACCCAACAAAATCACTTGATTGATACTTCGTGCCATATTCTATCCCCTCTTTTACCTTACGGCAGTTAGGCTTATTTACTTGATTCGCTTGAATCAGATTCTTCGTTGCGTGCTTTTTGCTCGCTTAATGCTTGACGAGTTTTTTCATCAGTTTTTACCAATAGGTAGCGCAAAACTTCATCAGTAATATTAAGCGTGTTTGAAATCTTCAATAAAGCTGGTGCTGGCAATTTAACCTCAAAACAAACGTAAACTGCAAAATCTTCACGCTTGATTGTGTAGGCCAATTTTTTCTTGCCCCAGTTATCTTCTTTGGTAATTTCACCACCGTTAGCAGTGATTAAACCACGTACCTTATCCAACGCTGAATCTAGATTAGCCTCTAAATCCGGGTGAATAAGAACAGTTAGTTCGTATTCGTTCATGTTTCCTCCTCTGGAATCCATTTACGGATGCTTATGCTGTCTCACACAAGCTTAGGTTAATATTCGCCTATATTATACCCCATTCTGCGATATCGTGTCAATGAGCTTATAGATATTGTCTATATCGTCAGCGCTGAGGGATCGAGCGTTGTTTCTTATGTCGTCGATTAATCTTCCGACATCTTCAGGGTTTCTCAATTCCAGACTTTCTAGATCAAGATTACTTGGACTTATTCGTTGTCCATCTACGGAATATTCGACCTTATACTCTCCCTCAAGATGTTGCCCCTTCCAACCTCTAATATTCCAGCTATGCTCTACATGAAGCGGCGGTAAACCACCTGAACGACCCACCACCTCAGTAACGTACAAACCTAATTCAGCGGAACATTTCGTACCGTCTTCCAACTTAGATTCTGGTAAATAGATTATTTCGCACTCCTCCGCATGGTCGTCCGAAGAAACACGAATAGTTTCTAGTGGAATTGAAAAAATATGATGTACTATTTCTGGCGATAGCTTATATGTAAAAATGTTCGCAGCAGCACTACTATCGCCTATTTTATAGCGACCATTCTCTAGACCTTCAGCACCCTTCTCCTCAAGAACTTTACCCACCGCCTGCACTATATCGACAAGAGTCTCCTGATCAGGAGCTAAGTCATAGTTATCAAGAAAATACTCGCTCATAATGTTTGATCAATCTTTTCACGATTCCGCCAACAATTCATCAAGCTCTTCTGGACTAGAAATCAAAACATCGCGCGGTTTAGAGCCGTTCTGCGGACCAATGATTCCCCGCTCTTCCATCTCTTCAATAATTCGCGCTGCTCGCTGATAACCAATTCCCAGGCGCGTTTGCAGCATACTAGTTGAGGCCTTGCGTCGTTCGACCACCACACGAACCGCATCCCTAAACTTATCATCACCACCTTCCGACAAGTCCATCACGACGCCACCCTTGCCGTCCAATTGAACTGGCTGAGCCACCACTTCATCGTTGTACTGCGGAGCCATCTGCATACGCAAATGATCGGCAATTTTATTCACTTCGTCATCTGTTACCCAGGCGCCCTGAATACGTTTTGGTTTGCTCATACTCGTTACGTAAAATAGCATATCTCCCTGACCCAATAATTTCTCAGCACCAGATTGGTCTAAAATCGTTATACTGTCAACCTGGCTAGCCACCGTAAAGGCAATTCGCGCCGGCACGTTTGCCTTAATCAAACCAGTAATCACGTTCACGCTAGGACGCTGCGTTGCCAACACCAAGTGAATACCAACCGCTCGCGATTTCTGCGCCAAGCGAACAATTAATGTCTCAACATCCTTTTTAGCCATCATCATAAGATCAGACATCTCGTCCACCACAATCACAATATATGGCATTGATCCATCTTCATGCTCCTGAACATTGCCATTTTCATCAGCAATCGCAATCTTCTTAGCGCGCGACTGCAGCCTCTTGTTGTATTCCTTAATATTACGGATTTTCTCGCCCGCCAACAATTTGTAGCGTCGCTCCATCTCATTCACCGCCCACTTCAAAGCTGAAATGGTCTTTTCCGGTTCGTTAATCACTGGCGTAAGAAGATGTGGGATATCAGCGTACGGCGCCATTTCGACTTGCTTCGGATCAACCAAAATCAACTTCATATCGCTCGGACTATTACGATACAGCAAGCTACATAGCAAAGTATTAATCATCACAGATTTACCAGAACCCGTTTGTCCAGCAATCAACAAATGCGGCATCTTTCCCAGTTCACCCACAACAACTTGACCGGATATATCTTTACCAATTCCAAAACTCAAAGGATCACGAGCAGCAGCCCACTGCTTTGATGACAACATACTTCGTAATCGCACCTCGGCAGCCTTACGGTTAGGCACCTCAATACCAACCGCTCGCTGACCAGGAATCGGCGCTTCAATCCTTAAACTTTGTGCTGCCAAATTAAGCGCAATGTTAGTTTCCAGCGCCGTAATTCGCGTCAATTTAACCCCACTTGGCGGTCTTAGGGTGTATTGCGTAACTTTTGGACCAACATTAATGTCGCCCATCGCCGCCTCAATATTAAATTCAGCCAGCGTATCGTGAATTATTTGGGCGTTCTGGCGCGTATCTCCAGCATCAGCACCGCTTTCGTTCTTCTCTAATAGATCCAAGCTTGGCGCTTCCCAATTCGGATCACGAGTTGCCACCAAAGCCTGTTCTTCATTGACCCTCTCTGGCTTATCTACTTTCTTCAATAGACTCTTTTTCTCTTTGGCTGTATCAATTATTGGCACACCAGCGTTCAGCTTAATTTCTCCCAGGTCAGTCTTTTTCTCTTCTTCTGCTGGCTGAGCAATTGACGCTTTCTTCATAACAGAACGATTGTTATCGTCCTCCTTGGTGTTACTCTTAATCATCTCCCAAAGTTTACTGAAAACCGTAAACGGTGACGTCTGAGTAATAAATAGAACTGTTATAAACGCCAAAACCAGATAAATAATCACAGCAATTGCCGAATCTACCATTTTCAAGGTTGCCGTGTTTAATATGTCGCCCACAAATCCACCAGAATTCGGATGCGAAGTCGTCTTCATTAGCCCAAACAATCCAGAAAACCACACAATTTCCAGAATTGCCGCAAATTTCACCACTGCAGGCAATTGATTCTCTTCTGCTCGAAAAGTTTCAACCGCCAAATAAATCAGTAATATCGGCAAGGCGTACGCCGTATAGCCAATTGTTTTTACGGTCGCCATATCAATCCATTGTAAAACTGGACCACCGACGCCAAACCACGATACGACGAGTAGTAGCGACAAAAGAATAAGCATCACCGCGCCAACTTGTGACCAAAAACCCGCCGGCAGACTATGTTGCGGCTTGGCTGGTGCGGATTTTTTCGTGCTCTTTCGTTTTTTTGCCATAATCGTTTTTATTATACACTGATTTTACACTTATTAACAGATGTAAAATCAACTTAATACGCCTAGTATTATAGCATAATTCACCAGTAAAATCAATCTAAAACCCTAGTACGGGCGAGTATTCTGTCGCTCCCTGGCTTTTGTGTCGTTTGCTTCAGTATCTGGTACTTGGCGCTGCGGAAAACGGCGACGTGGAGCAGTTGGAAGAGTCATTTTTGAATCGCCCGAGGCGGGTCTCTTACCGCGCGTTGGCGATTTCACGGCATAATGCGTTGGTGTAGCTGCCGACTTAACAGACTTCAAGCCACCAACCTCATTTATCACTGGAATGACAATCGGCGTTCGGCGAGTCTGATCATACAATATATGCGTAATCTCATCTTTAATTTCTTTTTTGATCACGTCCAAATCGTATTTGCCAGAAAAACTGCGCGCCGCTTTTTGCTTCAAGTATTGGCGAATCATATTCATCAACTCTTCAGAGTCGCGCAAGTAAATAAATCCGCGAGAAATAATGTCTGGGCTAGTCAATAATCGGCCCGTGCCACGCTGTACAGTCAACACCACAACAAACATTCCCTCTTGCGACATGTGAATACGATCTTTCAGTACAACCTCAGAAACAATCGCACCAGTATCATCATACATCACTCCGCCAACATGAATTCGCCCAGCTTTCTTTGCTTGCCTTTCAATATCAATCTCAATAATATCTCCAGCATCACACACAAAAATATTCTTACGAGGAATTCCGCATTCTTTTTCTGCCAACCTGGCATTATGCACCAACATATGGAATTCACCGTGAATTGGCATGTAATAAGTTGGGTTAAGTGCGTTGATCAATTTGACGTGGTCGTCATAATAGCCGTGGCCCGACAAGTGCAACGGACCGATTCCCGTCAGGTGAGTTTTACCGTTCTGAATAACGTCAGAACCCTCGCGCATCAAACCATCAACCGTTCGCACCACACTTTTTTCATTGCCGGGAATTGGATTTGAACTAAACACCACAACGTCCGAGCCCTTAATTTTCATATATTTATGAGCGCCCGTCGCCATGCGATTTAAGACGGCGTTAAATTCACCCTGCGAGCCAGTACAAACTACGGCAATTTGATTATCTGGTAATTTAACAATATCTTCCATCTTCATGATGGTGTCTTTAGGAATCTTAATCGTTCCCGAACGCAACGCCACTTCCAGGTTCTGAATCATCGAAAATCCAGCAAACGCCACCTTGCGTCCGTGCTTATGCGCCTCTTCCAAAATTAATTGCAAGCGATGTACCTGTGACGAGAAACAACTTAAAATTACTCGACTATTACTAAACTTGTCCATCACCTGACCGATGGAATACTGAATATCAAACTCCGTATGTGTGTGCGTACCAGCCGACTCACAGTTGGTCGACTCATTCATAAACATCAAAATGCCTTCTTTTGAAGCCACTTCCGTAAGTCGCTCAAGATCAAACTTTTGACCGTCAACTGGACTTTCCTCAAATCGCCAGTCACCAGAATCGACAATCACACCCATTGTAGTTCGAATAATCACCGCCGTAGAATCAGGAATTGAGTGGTTAACTCGCACCAACTCGATTGAAAAATGCTTAGAAACTTGAACAATTTCATGACTCAGCGGATCCATCACTCGATAATCCGGCTTGAAATCCACTTCTGAATCGTCCATCGTTCGATCGAGCATACCAATTGTAAACTTAGAGCCATAAACTGGCGCTGGAATACGATGAATGAAGTGACGGAACGAACCAATATGATCAAGGTGTCCGTGCGTAAAAACATGCGCCTTAATTTTATGCTTATTCTCTTCCAGCCAAGTAATATCCGGCGTGATGTAATTGATGCCTGGATAATCACTGCCCGGGAACAGAAAGCCCATATCTACGATGATAATCTCATCGTCATATTCGATGGCGTTCATATTCTTACCAATTCCCATTTCGCCAACGCCGCCAATTGGGATAATCCGAAGTTTCGGCTGACCGCCGCGAACGGGTTTTGGTTGCATTTTGGCACTAAATTGCTCGCCGCCGTATCCGTTGTAAACTGACTTATTCACTGGAATATCAATCAAGTGCTGTGAAGCCCTGAGATTAACATTCTCACTTGTTCGTCGCTGAGCTCGGAAAACTTCACCCTTACGAGTAGTTGTACTATTCAAAACTGCATTGTTGCTTTTCTTTGACTGCGGACGCTTGTTGGCGTCGTCTTTTTGCGGTGTTGCTAGTCGCCGCTGACCCATATTGTTATACTCCTTTTTTATTACAATATAATTCAAAAACCAAGTATAGAGGTGAACTGACGTAAATTCCTCTAGTTAGTACTCTTATATTAGCAAACCGCTCATTTTTTGTCAAAGAACAATATTTTATAACAGAGGTCAATTAATCGTCGCCATCCACCGACGTGTGTGCGAATTTACGCTTGCCACGATAAGCGAAGAAGCCGATTGTCAATAAATTAGCCACCAACAAGAATCCAGCCAAAACCCACATACTGCCGCCGTAAAATGCGTTATCTAGCCCGCCCGAAATAGCCTGGCGCAATGCACGAATTGAGTAAGTCATCGGCACTAGCGGATTAATTGCCTGGAAGAATCCGTTGGCAGTTTGGATTGGGAATGTTCCTTCACTGGAGCCCAATTGAAGCACCAAAAGAACCATCGCTAGGAATCGCCCTGGATTATCCAAAACAATCACCAAAAGCGACACAATCGACATATACGCAAACGACGTCAGATAAATTGCCCCGATAAAATGCGCTGGATACTCTGGAGTTAGCCCTAAGAAAAACACCATCACCAACATCAAAATCGTTGCTTGCATAAAGGCTGCCACGCCAGCCACCGAAGCTTTGGATAGCCACCAACGAATCGCACTTTCTTGCTCAGAAAAAGTTTTGCGAATCGGATAAATGACGTTCAGGACAATTGCCCCAACAAACAAACTTAGCGACAAAACATACGGCGACAAAGCGTAGCCATAGTTCGGAACATTGCCCTTTTCGGTCATTTCCGACTTCACTGGATTTGCAATTTGCTGCTGAGTCGTAGCGCCAGTTGGTTGAATTTTTATGCGATTAGAAGCGTCCGCCAATTTATTCGCCAGCGTATCCGCGCCGCTTGCCAGTTGCGAAGTTCCATCAATTAACGCGCCCGAGCGACTCTCTAACAAACTCGCGCCATTCGCCAATTTTTGACTGCCCGATTTTACTTCGCTTAATCCGTTTGCTAAGCTTGCCGAGCCCGCCAACAATTGATTATTCGCAAATCGCACGCTGTTGTAGCCGTTAAATGCGGTGATTGCGTTTGGTGTCAATTGATTCACGCCGTTATTCAATGCAGAAACTCCAGCCTGAAGTTGCGTTTGTTGCGCTGATAATTGCTGAGTTAGCGCTTGAAGATCTTCACGTAGCGTCTCCATCTGCGCGCTAATTGTCTGAATTTTCGTGAATGCCTGAGAAATATTGCTAATTTGCGGCAAACTTATCGTCGTCGTAGAATTGCCACCAGGAGCGGCTGCTTGCGCGCCCAAAGTCCGCAAAGTGACGCCTGCCGCCAACAAGTCGGATTCCGAATCTTCCACTGTTTTCTTCAAAGTTTGCGCGTCCGTGTTTACCTTGTTTTGTTGAGCCACGAGCGCTGGCGACGGATTGCTCACACTGGCATTTAACTGATTTATGCCCGATTGCAATTGTTTCATTCCGTTAGATAATTGTGACAATTGAGATTCTGTCGGCAAATTGTTCGACAATTGCCCCAATCCCGCCTGTAATTTACGAGAACCGTCGCTGAGTTGCGCCAGTCCGCCAGCCAAAGATTGCTGGTTTACTGCCAACTGTTTCACGCCGCCAACGTACGCTTGTGTGCCAGATTGCAATCGTCCTAATCCGTCGTGCAAAGTTGAGGCGCCGTTAGCTGCCGTGTCCAGCCCCATTCCAAGCTTGTCCAAATTCTCCAAAATTCCCTTAGCGTACGCCTGAGTGATTTGCTCAGACACCGAAGATTTGACCTTGGCGGCAGCTTGATTACTGACTAGCGAACCGATGTAGTTTTTCGCTGGCGTGGTCGTAAAATTAATAACCGCTTGCTGAGGTTCAGATTCGGTAATTGACGCCGCTTTCTGCGAAAAATCGGACGGAATAGTTACCACTGCATAAAAATGCCCGCTATTCACGCCTTCGTCTGCCTGCTGTTTACTAACAAACTCCCAGCCCAAATCGTGATTATCTTTCAGTTTTTTCTCGACAGATTCGCCAACATTCAGCGATTTGCCATTTAAGCTGGCACCCTTATCTTCGTTCACAAACGCCACCGGCAAGTTTTTTGTTTGTCCGTACGGATCCCAAATTGAGCCTAGAAAAAATCCACTATACAAAATCGGGATAAACGAAATCACAGCCATAGATATCAGCAATATTTTATTATTAAACAAATGCTTCCACTCGGCTTGTAACATCTTATTTTTAATCATGTGCGACCTCCTTTGCGACATCTTCCAACGTCACAGTTTTCAAATATTCACTCCACTTTTCCTGCGCTTCAGAAAAAACCTTTTCTATCATATTCATGCCAATTTCCACCTGGCGAGGACGTGATTGAAAAACTCTCTCAACAATTCCCTGAGGTTGGAAAAATGGCGATTCTCCTTCAATTGCAAGGACAACATCATGCAACGTAACTTCGTTCATTTTTCTCGCTAAAATAAATCCGCCACCAGTTCCCTGAGTTGAAGTGATTAGCTTTGCTATTACCAATTTCCGACTAATTTTCTTCAAGTACGTCGGCGAAACCAGCATCTTTTCTGCCAGCGCATCATTAGTTACCGGCGTCGTCCTTTTCGGATCCGCCAGAATTGCCATAATGCAACACGCTTGTTCAACAGCTCCCGATAATCTCATACAAATCCTTTCTCGACTTAGATATAATAGATATCGATTATCCACTATACTACATCTGAGAAACTTTTGCAAGAAAATAGTCTAATTAAGCGCCGCTGTTCTTCTTCACAAATTCCACAGCCTGAATAAAATCGTCAATTAAAGTCTGACGCATACCGCCGTTATAAAGCGCGGCGGCTGGATGATATAACGGAATCACCACGAATTCAAGCTCATGCAGACGCATTTTACGTGGACGACCGTGTTCTTTACTGATCTGCAATCCCGGAATAAACCCACCGCCGCTGTGCCGCCCTAAAGTCAGAATAGCCTTTGGCTGAATGATTTCTAATTGCCTGAGTAAATATGGCCAAAATTGTCGCTTTTCCTCTGGTAACGGGTCACGATTATTCGGTGGACGATACTTAACAATATTAGTAATATATACATCTGACCGCTGTAAATTGGCAGATTTTAGCATCTCATCAAGGAATTTTCCCGCAGCACCGACAAACGGCTTGCCTTGTAAATCTTCATTCTTTCCCGGCGCTTCGCCAATAAAAATGATATCAGCATCAGGGTTTCCATCGCCCATAACTAATTGCGTTGCCTGATCCGCCAAATCCGAGCAAACCTTCTCTTTTACAATTTCTTCCGCCAACGCGTCCAATTTAGCCTGCTTGTCCATATCTTTATTCTATCAAAAAACGCCCCGCAAGAAACGAGGCGCTTCTGATATTTAGTAAAACTATTTATTTACCTTGTTTACCAGTATAGTTCCTAGGTTATTTAATTCATCGCGGATTTCACCCTCTTCTGCTATTTTTTGTAGTCCTGAAGACCATTCGCGAGCAGTCTTCTGTATTGCAGTAAGAGTGTCGTAAAAATCACTGATATAGTTAGAGTCGTATTTTTTGTAATCAGATTTCATCTCAGCAACTTTTGGCAACATTTCTTCAAGTTTTTCCAATTGAGCAGTAAAGTCCTTGACGAATTTCTTGTTGTGCTCATTCTTAATATCTGCACCCTTAAGATCCTGTCGAGCTTTCTTAACCGCACTCTCTAAGGTAGATATATTAGAGCTGTTGCTGCTGTCAGAAAAATCAGCTACTGCTGGAAGTATCTTTCCGTAAACTTCATCAAAGGCATCCACTGCAGAATCAAACTTACCTAGCTTATTTTTCAAAGCATCATACTTTTCACGAACCTCTTTGTCGCCAGTAATAGCCTTCATCTTGCCTAGCTCGCTTAATTTACCGTCAACTTCATCCTTTGTCGAGGCAAGTTTTTTGCGAGTAGACTCTAACGAAGACTTGGTTTCTGAAGTAGAAACATATGAAAGTGACGTCGAAGCTTTATTATAAATTTCGATTGTATCGTTCACTTTGTCTACGGCAGCTTTATAATCCGCCTTGCTTGGACCGCTTAGTAACAAGACAGCTAGGACTACACCAAGGATAATTACGACTAGTCCAATTATTCCGCCGATGAGTCCCCACATGGCACCTTTGCCCATTTTCTTTTTTGGTGGCATTTGGTATGGAGTTCCCATGACTGGTTGTTGTGGGAATTGTTGTTGTGGCTGAGGCTGCTGAACCTGAGGCTGTTGTGGAGCCTGCTGGAATTGCGGCTGAGGCGGCACTTGAGGCTGTGGTTTATTGTTGTTGTCGTCCATAAATAGTAGTCTCCTGACTTTTATACTTTTTGTCATTATATCGCTATAGCTTAGTTATAGTCAAATAAAAACACCCCGATTTCTCAGGGTGCTTTATTTTTAATTACAGACTATTTATTAGCTTTTTCTTCCAAAACTTTCTCAAAATCATCAATAGCCTTTTTCCATTTTTCTACAGCGTCAGTATTGAAATCTGTCTTTGGAGTCTTTGGTGCTTTTGGTAGCGATGATCTTGATTTTGTATTTTTAGCATATTCTACAATTGCCACATAATACTGCTTCATTTCTGTGTAATAATTCTTCCAGTCCTTACCATATTTGGAGGCTAGCTTATTTTCAGATTTTGACATCTTATCCAAATAATCTATACAGTCTTTTGTCTCGGAATCCAGACGCTTCTCGAAATTTTCTTTAGATTCTCGGAGGTATTTACTTACATCAGGAGATTTGCACTTTTCATAAGTCTTGTCTTCTGTAAGAATAACCAGAAAATCTAGATACTCTCTCGCGCCATTATTCCAGCTATCCACATATTTATCATACGCCGCCTTCACATCCTTATCGCGAAGCGCTTTATGAGAGCTCATTTTCTTATTAAGATTATTGATTTTCTCGATGGCTTTATATATTTTATCTTTTGTGTTTTTAGTGCCAGCACCATTCTCACTTATAAAAGCATCTCCTACATCAAGACCGGTAAACTGTGAAAGCAGGTCTTTATAATCCGCCTTGCTTGGACCGCTTAGTAACAAGACAGCTAGGACTACACCAAGGATAATTACGACTAGTCCAATTATTCCGCCGATGAGTCCCCACATGGCACCTTTGCCCATTTTCTTTTTTGGTGGCATTTGGTATGGAGTTCCCATGACTGGTTGTTGTGGGAATTGTTGTTGTGGCTGAGGCTGCTGAACCTGAGGCTGTTGTGGAGCCTGCTGGAATTGCGGCTGAGGCGGCACTTGAGGCTGTGGTTTATTGTTGTTGCTATTATCCATAAGCTATTTTCTCCTAAATAATATATTCTTATTATGACATTACTATATTTATACAGTAGTCAAGCCGACCACACCTGCGCGTTCAGTCTACAAAGATAACTCTTAGACTATGGCGATATTATAGACTATTTAGATTTTTCTTCCAATATTCTTTTGAAATTATTAAAGCTATCTTTTAATTTTTTGTCTATTTCATAGTCACCAAAATATGGCCTAAGTGAAGCTGTAGATGGTAGTGCAGGCGCATGACCATATTTCTGCAAATAATCTCGTCTGAATGCTCCTACTTGCGCATAGTATCGCTTCATCTTTTCATAGTACTTTTTTAGACCTTCGGCATATTTCTTGACTCTGGCACTATCAGACTTCGATAATTTATCCAAAGAGTCCATACAACTCTTCATTACAGAGTCAAAATGTTTTTCTGCCTCATCTGTAGATTTTTCAAAGTATTCTTTTACGTTAGGATCATTACACTTATTGTCGACATCTTCTTTTGCAAGGATCACCTCATCTTTAAGATGTGGCTTTGCTTCGTCGTTCCATATTTTCAAGTATTTATCGTAAGCATCTTTAACTTCTTTATCTTTAAGAGCCCTGTGGGAACCAATTTTAGCATAAAACTCATCAGTCAAACCGATATTCTTATTCACAACGCCTTCGTAGTCACCTCCTTTCCGCACACCTTCAGACATATCATTAAATTTAGGAAGTTCCATCCGTGAAATTAGAACATACATATCTTTATAGTCGCCTTTACCGGGGTTGCCGAAGATTGTCATAGACAAAACCACACCAACAGCAGCTACAGTAAGCACAATACCCCCTACAACAAGGGTCTGCTAGCCTTCTTTTTTGATGGAACCTAATGCGAGCTACTTGAAGTTGACTTAGGACGTTCAAGCGCCTGAGGAGATTTTGTTTGATGATTTTTACCATTACTGCCATCATCCATAAAATTTCCTCCTAAAATTACGGTTATGTATTTATAAACCAATCATCGTTAAATTAATCTTACCACGCTCATCAATTCCAGTAATTTTCACGCGAACAGTTTGCCCTTCTTTCACAACATCAGTCACTTTTTCAACTCGACGTTCTGCCAATTTTGAAATATGAACCATTCCGTCAACACCAGGAAGTATATTCACAAATGCACCAAAATCTTTAATGCCGACAACTTTACCTTCATAAATCTTGCCGACTTCTGGCTCCTCAACCAGACCCTTAATCCAATTCATAGCCTTTTCAATCGACGCGCCGTCTGGGCTAGCCACAGTAATCAAACCATCTTCCTTAATATCAATCTCAGCACCAGTTTCCGAAGTGATCTTATTGATCGTCTCACCACCCTTACCAATAATCACGCCAATCTTATCTGGGTCAATCTTAATCTTCTCAATTCGTGGCGCATACGGACTGAGCGACTCACGAGGCCCTGGAAGAACGCTGAGCATATGCTCCAAAATGTGCGCACGCCCCGCTTTACTCTGCTCAATTGCCTGACGCAATACCGCCACTGGCAGTCCATGAACCTTCATGTCCATTTGAAGAGCTGTAATACCCTTTGAAGTTCCAGTTACCTTAAAGTCCATATCGCCAGCAAAGTCCTCAGCATCAGCGATATCGCTCAACACATACGGAGTATCGCCGTCCATCATTAGACCCATCGCAATTCCACTCACTGGAGCCGAAATTGGCACGCCAGCGTCCATCAACGCCAAGCAGCTAGAACAAGTCGCCGCCATCGAAGTCGAACCGTTCTGACTCATAATCTCAGTAACTGAGCGAATAGCGTATGGAAAATCTTCTTCAGTTGGCAAAACTGGAAGTAAAGCGCGTTCCGCCAAATATCCGTGACCAATCTCACGTCGACCTGGACTACCCATTCGCTTGACCTCACCAACTGTATAGCCCGGCGCATTGTAATGATGCATATAACGTCGCTCACCGTCGGTAATTTCCATAGTGTCAATCAATTGCGAATAACTAAGCGGCGCCAAAGTAACAATATTCATTCCTTGAGTCACACCACGCGTAAACAAACTGGAGCCGTGAGCGCGCGGCAAGAATCCAACTTCTGAGCTAAGCGGACGAATCTCTGTCAATTGTCGACCGTCAGGACGAACCCGTTCAGCAACAATTCCTCGACGAACATCTTTATGTAGAGCCAAAGTGAACGCTTCATCGTAATCGTCACGAACTTCGCTATATTCTTCCTCGTCCAATCCCAATTTTTCCGCCATCGCCTCATGGAACTCGGCACGAATTTCGCTAATCATTTCATTGCGCTCTGGATATGGACGACGGATTTTCTCACCAAATTTCCCATCAGCCCACGCGTTAACCGTTTGCTGAATTGATTCGTCTGGCAAAATTAGATCATATTCCTGCTGTGCTGGCGCAACTTTTTCTGCCAATTCGCGTTGTAGAGCAATTGCTGGCTGCATCATCTGGTGAGCCCATGCCATAGCATCAACGATAACGTCCTCCGAAACTTCTTTGGCGCCAGCCTCGACCATTGTTATACCACTTTCAATACCAGCCACAACCAAATCGAGATCTGACTTTTCGCGCTCTTCCGGAGTCAAAAACGCCTTAAATTCGCCGTTCACTCGACCCACGCGCAAACCAGCCACTGGACCATCAAACGGCGTACCAGTTAACATTAACGCACTAGACGCAGCGATCATCGCAATTACGTCTGGGCGGAAGCTTGGATCCATGCTCAAAACAGTTGCAACGACTTGGATTTCCTGACGATAGCCCTTCGGAAAAAGCGGACGAATCGGACGATCAATCAATCGACCAATCAGCACAGCTTCATCGCTCGGGCGGCCTTCGCGCTTGATAAATCGGCTGCCAGAAATCTTACCTGCTGCATAAAATTTTTCTTCATAATCAATCGACAATGGAAAATAATCCAATTGTACTGGACGCGGACTAACCTGAGCGCTGCCCAAAACTACAGTGTCGCCATAGCGCACCAAAACGCTACCAGTCGTCCTAAAACCGACGCGATTCACTTCTAGAGTCAGCGGACGACCACAAAAATCAGCGGTAACATTAAAAATCTCCTTGCCGCTTGGATTGATAATACTCATAAAGAGCTCCTTTCTTGCGGCAGTAACAGGGATGAAATTACTTGGCAATTTAGTCGTCTCATCTCTATCACTTCCGCATTACAAATTGCTCCTTATATTATACTAAAACCTCGGCCCAAACGCCAGCCGCAAGCGCGCTTAGCATAACCTTATTAACAGATGAGTATGCTATAATTTATTCATGTCACTTCAGCTAGATTCAGTAAAAAATCGCCAGAAAAGCTGGAAAAGCTATGTCTTAACTATAATCGCAATCTTAATGATTCTTGGCGGAGTTTATTTGCTTGCTCTCATCGGTACGCCCCTTATTTTGTCGCAAAACATCAACCCAAAAGACAACCACACCACCCAGCTCATCACTAAAACTAAGAATAAAATTACCGAAAATCGACTTTACATACCGAAAATCGACATAAATTTGCCTTATAGTACTGGCGGCGCCGAGACAATGGAACATGGTGCGTGGTGGCGTAAACCAGAAAACGGCAACCCAAAAGATGGCGGCAATTTTGTCTTATCTGCACACCGTTTTATTATGGGCCTAACTCCTCAGCAGACGCTCAGAAAATCGCCTTTTTATAATATCGATAAATTGACTGTCGGCGATGAAATTATCATTGATTATAACGGCGTGCGTTACAATTACATCATCAGCGAAAAACAAAGCGTTAAACCAGATGCCGTGGAAATCGAACAGCGCACAGATCAGCCGCAATTAACTCTTTATTCCTGCACTTTGGGCGGCGCAAATGACGGACGAGATGTGATTATCGCCAAATTGAAAAAATAGCCAGAACAACAAAAATCCCCTTCTCGTCAAAGGGGATTTAAGCAGTTTTCTGGCGTAAAATTATTTACGCAAACCTAACTTGGCAACAACTGCTTTGTAACTCTCAAAATCAGTTCGCTCCAAATATTTCAGCAAACGCTTGCGCTTACCAACCATTTGGATCAAGCCGCGACGAGCCATGAAGTCGTGCTTATTCGCCTTCAAATGCTCCGTGACTTCTTTGATACGAGCCGTCAAAACTGACACCTGAGCTTGTGGGCTACCGACGTCGTTTTTATTGACCTGAGTCAAAGCAATTGCTTTCGCTTTATTTTCTTTGCTAATCATAGCTTTGTAATTATACCAAGCTTCTCTGTTTTTTGCAATTAGCTAGTAATTCCAAAGTCCGCCAGAGTCTTTGCCTCGTCAATAGAATAGTCGGCTATTTTTGTTCGACGCAAATTCTCACAATACGCGCCCGTCCCCAATTTATCGCCAATATCCACCGCTAATGTTCGGATATAAGTTCCGCTTGAAACGTGAGTTCTGATCTTTAATTTGGGATATTCGTATGCTAATAACTCCAACGAGTAAATTTCTATCACACGCTTAGGAATCTCAACTTGCTTACCTTCGCGCGCCAATTTATACGCTCTTTCACCGTTAATTTTTATTGCGCTAAAAATCGGCGGCGTCTGCTCAATTTTTCCCACAAATTGACTAATCACCCGCTGAATTTCTTCCAAACTCGGTTCATAATCAGACATATTGGTAATTTCGCCTTCTAGGTCACCCGTAGAGCTATTCTTACCCAGAATAATTTCCGCCTCATACCACTTATCCAGCTTAGTGAAAGTTTCAGCTTCGCGACATTTCTTTCCGGTCACAATAATCATTAGCCCAGTAGCAAACGGATCAAGCGTACCTGTGTGACCAACCTTTACCTTCTTTCCTACCTGATTAGATAAAACTCGTCGCAAGCGCGCCACCACCCCAAAACTAGTCATTCCCTGAGGTTTATCTATGAGAATCACTTCGTCCATTAACTATTGTCCTGGGATATGGAATTGCGCTGGATTGAAGTCTGCGTTTTGAGCTGGCTGAGTTGGCATCGCAGTGATCGGTGCAGGCGCTGGGGCTTGCGGAGCGGCTACTGGCTCAGGAGCTACCCCTAGTGGTGCAATCTGTGGCAATCCATTTACATCAACACCTGTAGGCGCTGGCGGCATTGGCGGCAAAGCGCCGAAATCCGGCATTGCTGGCGGCATTGGCAAATCGAAACCTGGAATGCTATTTTCAGGATTTGTTATTGCTGGCTCAATTGGCGCAACCGGCTGGCTCGGAGCTGGCGCCACTGGATTATTCAATTGATTCGTGTCGTTAGTAATTGCCGAAATAATTGATTCTTCAGATTGCGGTGCAACAGGTATTGTCGACAATTTTTGCTCAGCGGCGTTAGTTGTCGCGAACGGGTCAATCTTTGGTGGCTCATCAGACGCGCCCATAGCCGCATTTAACGGAGTATCGCCAAACGACGGCGTACTATCACCCACATATTTACCGTGCGTCAAAATGGTTTTGTTTTGATCGCTAGCCAATTCCCTAATCTTATCCTCGGCAGCCTGTGTAGTCGTTGCGTTCAGAGTGCCACCCATCAGCGGAGTTTCCTCAAAAGAAAGCTCGCCCTTTGAAACTATTTTTTCACTCGGCTTTTCTTCCTCGGCTTGCGGCTCTTCCTTTATCGGCTCAATTTTAGCCAATTTCTCTTCGGCAATCCTAGCAGACTCTTCTTGCTTTTCCTTCGCTGTTTGTTCGGCTACTTCATCAACATCGCCCTTCTTTTCGTGGCTAATCGACAAAGTTCCGTCCGCATGTACAGTTTCCTCATCTTTCTCCGCTTCTTCAGTTTTATCCTCTGAAGCTTCTTCTTTTTCTGGAGATTTTTCTTCAATCTTTTCAATCTTCTGCGGCTCGTCCTCTACTTCGCTCTCTGCGATCTTTGAAACCACCAATTGCTGATTTGCGCCAGCTGCCATAAGTTCTGCGGCCGTGGTCATAACCTTTGATGACGTATTGCTATTACTAAACCTATCAGTTACCGCCACAATTCCCGTAAGCAAAGCCGTCGCCATCTGCTCGTCCAGAGTTACCTTCGGCGTTTTCAGGTCGTCAAGCAATTCCACAACCATTTCACTCACGCCGCTAGCATTAGATTCGTGCCAATCAACAGAGCCCAGACCACTCTTTACACCGCCCGCTGTTATAGCCACAACCGTAGCATCGTGTAAAATCTTACCGTGCGCAGTCAAAGCCGTGTCAATACTTTCACTATTTTCAACATTTAGCGCCAAAACTAGCTCAACGTTATAATCGCCCTGTGAAAATTCCAAGTCCTTATCTGTAATTGTCGTACGATATGGCGTAATGAAAATCTTTACGGCATCGTCAACAACTTTATAGCGCAAATGATCAGCCTTCTCTTTATCCAAGGCAATGATAAAATCACGTAAAGAATCTGCGGTCTGCTCAAACGTCTTATCAGGATTCAAGAACGTAATTGCCGGCGGAATGTCGCCACTAAACACAGCTGTAGCGTGCTTCCCTAGTTTATTGAGGAAAATCGTCAATCCTAATGCTGCCGACAATTCGTCGACTGACGGGCTAGAACTCACCGTCACTAAAATATTAGTTACATCCTTGATGCTCTGGATTACTTTTTGCTTTGCTGATCCGTTTGACATGATTTTTCCTATGTTTGTTTTTTGTAATTACGCTTGGCATCACTATACCATAAGCAGCACCATAAAGTCAATATCTAAGCCACCTCTTTACAATTTATGCTATTTTCTGTATAATTCTTCCTGATTAGCGATACAAATCTATAGAGGTAAAGGAGAAACATGCCAATCATCAAATCCGCCATCAAGCGTGCTAAACAAACCCTAAAGCGCCGCGAGCGAAACATCAGTATTAAAAAAGACATTAAGACTGCTGTTAAAGCTTTCTCTGCGGAACCAAGCGCAAAGACTCTTGCTGCAGCACAAAGCGAAATTGACACCGCTGTTAAAAAAGGCTTGATTAAGAAAAACACTGCTGCTCGCCGAAAGAGCGCATTGAGCAAAATTGCTAAAAAAGCAGGAGTTACATTAGAAGCCGCTGCTAAAAAACCGGCTGCAAAGCCAGCAACAGCTAAAAAAACCGCTGCTAAAAAACCCCCGGCAAAGAAGCCAGCTACTAAGAAAGCTGAAAAATAGTCTGTAAAGATTACTAGAAAATATCCCGGAATTAACTGGGGTATTTTTATTTTCCAATTCCAACCAGCGCCGCCTCTACAAGCAGCCACGGATTTACAGAAGTTGTTTTCATTTGCAAGTCCGCCCGAAGTAGCGCATCATTTATCCTTTTCAGTTTTTCCTTATCAACACCTTTTGCTGAAGACGCCAATTTTCGTAAAACATACGGATTAGCCGAAAAATCTGAAGCCACCGACTTACTATCGCCGTCAGCCAAAACCAACGCCGTCAAGTTAGTCGCCTGCGAGGCAAGCAATCCCATTGTCTGGTAAGCGCCATCAACGCCACTTTCCGACTCCAAATAGCTAATTATATCGTGAACCTTATCACAATCACTCGCCAGCGTCGAAATGAACAAATCAAACACATTTTCCGTCCTCGCCAGAGGTATAAAGTTGTCAATTAAATCATCCGTCACTTTTTCCGCCAGCGCCAATTGATCCAAAAAATTGCTCAGTCGCAACTGATCAAATCCCAAGCGATCAACAATTATCTCTGCTTGACGATTCGTTAATTCACACTCGCGAATCTTCGCCTCCGCCACACACCACTTTAAAATCTGCGGTTTTTGACGATCACTAAGCGGTGAAAACTCCTGAACTTTGGCATTTTTCTGCAGCCACTTATACGTTTTCGTTCGCTTATCGATTTTATCTTCCACTAGAATAATTGTCCTGTCATCGTCAAACTTCATATCTGGAAGTTGCGACCAAACCTCAGAATTTTCGCCTAGTTTTGAAATCAAATACACCGACGAATCCATAAACAGCGTCTGCCCAATTGCTATTTCCTGCACTCCAGCCAGCGTCAAATCTTCGCCATCATGTCGCGCCACTTTTTCATCGCCAATCAGCTTAGCAATTGCTCGCCGTTTCTCGAATTCGTTTTCGCCGTAAAAAAGGTAAATCACTTCGCCTCCACTTGGCAAACTGGACAGATATGCGTACCGCGTCCAGAAACCTTCATCTTTACAATCTCTTGGTCAGGGTGTCGATGGCACGGCTGACCTTCCCGACGAAATACGTGCGCAAACGACAGATAATTCCCTTTTCTACCTTCAGCATCAACGTAATTTTTATCTGTCGAGCCGCCCTGATTAATGCTCAATTGTAAAATCTGACGCAGTTCGTTAAACAAATCTTCCAATTGGTCATCACTAACATTTTTAACTCGCGTTTGGGGGTGAATTTTCGCAGCCCACAGAGCTTCATCAGCATAAATATTACCAACTCCAGCGATCACCGACTGATCAAGAAACGCTGGCTTTATCATCGAATTTTGCCGACGACGAATTCGCTTAATAAAGTCACCCGCCTCAGTTTTTTTATCGAGCGGTTCCGGCCCAACTTTCTGCATAAATGGCAAATTTTCTATCTCATCGGTCGGCATCAATTTCATCCAGCCAAACTTACGCTGATCATTGAAAAATAAGTGTGAACCATCCGCAAAATCAATTTGTACGCGCGTCGATTTATCTGGCAATTCACCAATCAAGCTATCATTCGGATGACCACCAGCAAAACTATTAGCCCCACGAAAGATCAATTGCCCAGTCATCTTAAGATGTATCACCAGCGAATAACGCGCATCAAGATCAATCATCAATACTTTTGCGCGACGTCGCACCGCCGTTACATGCGCACCGTATAAAAATTGCTGAACGTCAGTGGGTGAATTAGGAAAACTCTTTGGCGAATCAAATACCGTCGCTCGCACAACAGCCTGACCTGGCAGCAAATCCGCCAAACCGCGACGAACTGTCTCAACTTCGGGTAGCTCGGGCATTTGGCAAGTCCTACAGCTTAAACAAAGCTTCTTCTTGACTTAGGCCAATTCCAGCCGCCATTTTCTTGCCGTCAGGAATTTGCTTCAAAAACATATCCAAAATCTCGTTTACATTAGCTTGCGCCGAGCCCTTAGAGCCGCTACAATCCGACGTCCACAAACTCTTCACAACGGAATTGTCCTTCAAAGTTTCAAATTTGTAAATTTTACCGCTAGCACAAATTCCCCGCAAATCATTTTGCTGCTCAGTTAGCGGCGTACCTTCCATCATTTTTCGCTTATCAAGCGCATAAACCAGCTCCGTATAAGCTCTGCTATTATTGTCCAATTTTTTCTCTGCAATCGGCTTATCCAAATATCCCTCGTACGTCGTCATTTCGCGAGATTCTGGCGAAATAGTGATGCTATATGAGCGGAAATTCTCGTTCGCTACAATTGGTCCACGCACTGTCAATCGAACCGCGCTTCCCACGTCCGTCGACAACAAAGCAACTTGCCCTACGTTAACATTTTGATCCGTTGTTTGACCTGAATCGTTTTTGCCAAATAATGCTCGACCAATCGCAATAACCGCTGCTACCGCCACAACCGTGATAACAATAACCAGCAAAATTGGTACAAATCGAGAAAATGAATTTCGTCGTTGAGTGTATTTCATGGCGTAATTATACCATATTTTCTACACTTCACCCCAATTTACGCCTGTACCGACATCTACTTTCAATTTAATCGGTAATTCCGGACAAACGCCTTCCATTTCCGCTTTCATAATCTCACTGACTTTCTGGACGTCTTCAGGTTTGCATTCCACCAAAATCGAATCATGAACTTGTAAAATCGCATCAGCCAAGCCCGACAATTTATCCTCCAACCGAATCATTGCCAATTTCATCAAATCCGCTTCCGTACCTTGAATTGGCATATTCATCGCAGCCCTTTCCGCCGAAAATCGCACCATAAAATTGCTCGATTTTACATCAGGCGTTGGTCGTCGCCTGCCAAAATACGTTTCAACAAATCCCTGTTCTCGCGCTTGAGTTAGAATTTTATCCAAGTACTGACGAATCGGTTTTCGCACCTCAAAATAATGATCAATAAACTTTTTTGCCTCTGTAAATGACATTCCCGTAGCCGCCGCCAAACCGTGCGGGCTCATTCCGTAAAGTACACCAAAATTGATCACTTTCGCTGCTCGACGCTGAGATTTGCTTACTTTGTCAATCGATATTCCATACGTTTCCGCCGCTGTTTTTGCGTGAATATCAACATCGCTATTAAAGTCTTCGATCAATTTCTCGTCGCCCGCCAACACAGCCGCCAGCCTCAATTCAAATTGCGAATAATCCGCACCGACAAAAACTTTGCCATCACTCGGAACAAACGCCTGGCGAATTTTCCTGCCCAGTTCAGTCCGCACCGGAATATTCTGCAAATTCGGATTTGTACTGCTCAGTCGCCCCGTACTGGTTACATCCTGATTAAACGTGGTGTGAATTCTCCCATCAGTCGCCATCAATTTTGGTAACGCCTCAATGTACGTGCTGATCAATTTGGTCAATTCTCGATATCGCTCAATCAACTCGATAATCGGATGTTGTCCGCGTAATTTATCCAGCTCTTTCTGACCTGTTGAATATCCAGTTTTTCCCTTTTTTATGCCCGCGGTTGGTAATTGCAATTTAGTAAACAAAACCTCAGAAAGTTGCGCTGGACTAGACGCGTTAAACTCGTATCCTGCCATGGAATACATTTGTTGTTCAAGCTCACCAACTTCCGCCGCCAGCTCATCACCCATCTGTTTTAATAGCGTATCGTCCAACTTCATACCGCGTTTTTCCATCTGGAATAGCGCCCAAATTACCGGAAAATCAAACTCGTAAGCCACGCGTGCAATTTGTGAATTGTTCGACATGTAAACTTTTTGTTCACGATAAATTTTATGCAAGCGAGCCAATTGATAAGGCGCGGAATTGTCGTCAGAAAAATCACCAGACAATGCATTCAAACTACGATCGCGCTTCAGCGGATCAATCAAAAACGCCGCCTGCCCAACATCCCAAACTTCGTGAAAACGCACCGCCACGCCATAATTATCCAATACGTGATACAACTGCTTGACATCCGCCGCAATCACAATTCCCTGCGCCAATAATTGCCACATAGATTGCCTAATTTCATCAATTTTCGCCGTCCACGCTGACTCAGGATTCGAGCTTACGTAAATTACATCAGGCTCCGACGAATCGATATATATTATATTTTCCGACTCAAACATCGGCATGTCGGGCAATTTTTCAATTCGTGGAATATCCAACTTCGGTTCTTCTTTTTTCTCATTTTCCGCCGCTTGCATTGTTTTTGGCAATCGTCCAATCAGCGAATTAAATTCCAACTTCTGCAGAATTTCCGTTACTCGCGCAAAATCGCAATCATTAACATCCGCCACATCCCAGTCCAGCTCAATCGGCGCGTCCGTCCAAATTTCTGCCACTTGCTTGGTCAAATATGCCGACTCACGACCATTTTCCAACTTCGTTCGCAAAGCGCCTTTTTGCTCGTCCAGATGCTTGTAAACTCCGTCTAATGTTTCATATTCTTGCAATAATTTCACCGCCGTTTTCTCACCAATTCCCGGCACTCCCGGTAAATTATCACTTGAATCACCCTTTAGCGCCTTCAAATCTAAGAATTGTTCCGTGCGAATTCCGTATTTTTCTTCAAAGTGTTCCGCTGTGAATTCCTCGATATTCCTTAAGCCATTTTTCATGGCGTAAACTTTGGTCATTGGTGATATCAATTGCAATGCGTCCAAATCCGACGTTATCAAGCACGTTTCAATTCCGCGAGATTCCGCTTGCCTGGCAAACGCGCCCATAATATCGTCCGCCTCGTAATCATCAATTTCATAAAGCGGCCAGCCAAACGCATCAAGCAGCTCGTGTAAAATCGGAATTTGCTGGTAAAAGTCATCTGGCGCTGGCTTGCGACCAGCTTTATATTCTGGATATAATTCCCGCCGCTTGCGAATATTCGTACCTCGTTTATCCCAAGCTACCGCCACATAATCCGGCTCCAATTTCTTAATCAGCTCAATTGCCAAACTTACAAATCCATACACACCACCAGTCGGAGTTCCGTCAGCCATCGACAATCCCGGCATAGCATAATAACCTCGGTAAAACACCGACTTTCCATCAATAACCACTAGACGCTTCATACTTCTATTGTAGCATTTAAGCGAGTGTCGTTAGAGAATTGATCGACGTAGCGCCTAGCTTTTGACGCACTTTTTTTGAAAAAACCTTCTTCAAGCTCTCTTCTCTACCCTGATGTTTTATTCCTAACGAAGCTTTTTCTATCAAACTCTCCTCGTATTCTCTTACCTGATCATGATAAATACAAATTGGAGGACTGTCGTCATTCAAAATCACATCAAGCAATATTGGCGTACCATGTTTATCATGACCAACTTCAAACTCGTAAGTTTTAGTAGAGTATTCCTTAAATATTCTAGAATAATCAAAATATGACGCATCATTCACGATAACATATTTAAAATCCATAGATAATTTTACCGCCGACCAAACAGTAGATATAGTAGCTTGTCCAAATTTTTTATATGCTTCTATAGTCGGATTTTTCGTGTCGCCTTCATCCTCAAACATATCATCTTGTAGGATTGTGTATATCTGATAGTGACTTTTCGGATTAGATAGCGGATTAGATAGCGAAGCGGCAGGATTCTCCCAAATCATCCAAATCTGCCCATATTGATCCTCGATAGGGCTATCTACAAGCCTCTGCCATTTTTCGCTACCGTCTGGATTACGATCAAATTTCGATTCTAGCTCTTTAACCTGAGCCATTATCTTATAATTATTTGCTGGATTTTCTTGACCCTTAGTATCAAGGTCAGAAAGAGGATTCTGAGATAAATCTTCAGCGTGATTATGAAATGTTTCCATAATACTTATCACAAACATACTCTCTATTTGGAAGAATGTCAACAAATTGTTAAAATTAGTACATGACACAACCACACGCAAAAATTATCGCCCTGGTTGGATTGGCGGGCAGCGGCAAAAGTTCGGCTGTCGAATATTTGACAGAAAAAGGATTTCCAAAAATTTACTTCGGTGGTGTTATTTATAAAGCCATGGACGAGGCTGGAATTGAAAAAACTTGGGACAATCAACAACAATTTCGCGAAGAAATTCGTCGCCGTGAAGGCAAAGATTTCGTAATCAAACGCGTCATAAAAAACATCCACGACTTAATAAATGCTGGGCAAAATAAAATCGTTTTGGACGGATTATACACTTGGAGTGAATATAAATTCCTTAAACACGAATTCCCCGGACAAGTTGTCGTTATTGCTATTGTTACACCGAAATACCTCCGTTATCAACGAATGGCTAAACGCATAGAACGCCCAATGCAACCGCACGAAGTCGATCAGCGCGACTGGTCAGAAATCGAGAATTTGGAAAAAGGTGGACCAATTGCTATTGCTGATTATTTCATCATTAACGACGGCAGCCTCGAGCAATTACATCAAAAAATAGACACCGCAACTCACGACGCCCATTTTTGTAAATCGCCCGAACAGTGTTAACTAATCCAGATATTCGTAAAGTTTTTTCGCATCTTTGTGCTTGCGAAGTTTTGCTAGTGCCTTAGCTTCAATCTGGCGAATTCGCTCACGCGTAACTGCAAATTCCTGACCAACTTCTTCCAAAGTGTGGTTTTTACCATTATCCAAGCCAAAACGCATTCGAACAATTTTTTGCTCGCGATCACTCAAACTTGATAGGATTTCCTGAACTTGCTCTTTTAGCAATTGATTTGAGGCGGAATCTTCTGGTGAAACCGTATCTTCATCAACGATAAAATCTTGCAAAACTGAATCATCATCTTCACCATCACGTCCAACGCCAGCATCCAAAGAAGAAATGTCTTGCTTGATCTTAATGACATATTCAATTTTCTCTGGTTCCATATCCAGTTCTTTAGACAATTCTTCAATTGTCGGCTCACGGTTCAGCTCCTGTGTCATTCGTCGCTGAGTACGCAGCAATTTATTGATCGTTTCCACCATGTGAACTGGAATACGAATCGTTCGCGCCTGATCAGCAATCGCACGCGTAATTGCCTGACGAATCCACCAAGTCGCATAAGTCGAAAACTTAAATCCCTTATCTGGGTCAAACTTCTCAACCGCACGCAAAAGTCCAGTATTTCCCTCTTGAATCAGATCCAAAAAGTCCAAACCGCGACCAGAATAACGCTTAGCAATTGACACCACCAAGCGCATATTTGCCTCAGCCATCTTATCCTTAGCCTTTTTATCGCCTTCGACAATTCGGCGCGCCAAGTCCATTTCTTCTTCAGCGCTAAGTAGTGGGATTTTACCGATTTCACGCAGATACAACCTGACCGAGTCATCCGACACGTCGTCCAAATATTGCCCAGTTGTCAACGAATCCAAATCTTCCGATTCTTCTTCGTCTATAAGCGTTGGATCAAAATCATCATCTTCGTTTAAGTTTACTGGCTTCGTCGTGATATCGTCGCTCACATTTTCTCCTTAATCAGATTATTTAAGCTCTGGCGTAAATTCTGAGACAAAACCTCATCGCCCGACGCCTCGGCCTCTCTAAGCTGCGTTAATAATTGATTCTTTTTGTTTTCGCGATGTTTGATTGTTATTTGTCTGACTAGCCGAGCCATCTCTTCGTCCAAGCTTTTTTGCTCCCAATTGGCGTAACGACTTTCACTTTTCAACTGTACTATTTTCACATACTGTTCGATTTTTTGCAAGTCCAGCGGAACCTCGTCCAAATCCGCATCTGGATTCTTTCGCAAATAGCCAATCAGCTGCCGCGCATTGTCATCATCCAACATTTCGCCAGAGACCGCCGCCAACCAACGCCGCACGGATTTTTCACTCGCCGCCAGCCCCGCCAGCATATCCTCAGTTTCATCCTGAATCGGAGTCGGTTTTTCTTTCTCAATTTTTGCCTTTTTCAATTGATGCTCAGCGATTTTTTCATTCGACAATTTTGCCTTCAGCGCGGTAATTGACGCGCCAGTTTTTTCAGAAATCACCGACAAATAATGCTCTTGCTCCACCGGATCTTTCAAGTCTCGGACAATCCTCAGCGCAATAGTCGAGAATCGCCGCTTGCCTTCCGCCGACTTCAAATTCTCCATTTCCGCATATCTAGCAATCACCCAATCCACCGCTGGTTGAGATTGGTCAATCGCCGCCTGCCAAAGCGCTGGATCTTTTTGGACCAATTCGTCTGGATCTTTGACACCATCAGGCAAGCTCACCACTTCCAATTCCACGCCGACTTCCTGTGCCAAATTGATAGCGCGCTCCGTTGCGTTAACTCCCGCTCGATCGCCATCAAACGCCAAGCGAATCCGCCCCGCCAATCGACTAAGCGACTTCAAATGTTGCGTCGTCATTGCCGTTCCAGAGGTCGCAACCACGTTTTTGACGCCCGCTTGATGACTGCTAATCACATCCAAATTGCCCTCAACAATCACCGCCACATCGCTTTTTCGAATCGCTTCCTTGGCTTGATGCAAACCAAAAATATGTCGCGATTTATCGAATAACAGCGTTTGCGGCGTGTTCAGGTATTTTGGAGCACGCGGATCGTCGCGAATAATTCTGCCCGTAAATCCCACAACTTCACCATTGCCATCACTCAATGCCACCATCATTCGCCCGCGAAACAAATCGCCACCAAACCGATTCGACAAGCCAGCATCCGCCAATTCCTGCCTAGAAAATCCTCTTTTTTCCAATGCTTTCGTCAACGTGTCTCCATTCTCCGGCGCATAGCCAATCAAAAAATCACCAATTGTTTGACGATTTAATCGCCGTTTTTTAACCACATAATCCAGAGCTAATGAATTTTTTACCAAATTCTGCTGATAAAAATTGGCGGCTAATTTCAACGCTTCCCTAGCCCTGGCGCGGCGCTTGGCTGTTCGTCCGTCGCCATTAGAAAACAAAGTCAGATCAACGCCTGCCTTCCGAGCCAAATACTCCAGCGATTGACGAAAATCCATTCCTTCCACCATCATCACAAACGTAAAAATATCGCCACCTTTTCCAGAAGAAAAATCGTGCCAAATCTGCTTTTCTGGGCTAACCATAAAACTCGGGGTTCGCTCGTCGGTAAACGGACTTAAACCCTTCAAATTGCGCCCCGCTCGCTTCAACTGAACATACTCACCAATCACATCCTCGATGTTCAGTCGTGCCCGCACTTCTTCTTTGGCATCATTCATATTTTTATTATATCACTCTTTACCTCTGTTATTGTTTGTGGTTAAATAGAAATATGTATCCTGACAATTTGAATAACCAACCTCAAGGTATCGATTATCTGAATCAAATTGCCACACCTCCGCCAGCGGAAGGTTTTGATAAAAAAACCAAAATCATCATCGCTATTTTGAGTTTTATCGGCTTGATAACCCTAATCGCGATATTCGTTTTTTCACAAGATTCTACGCCAAGCGCTAGTCCGTCACAAGTTGCATCACGCGTTAATAAGCTACTCACTATTTCCAAAAAATACAATAATAAGTTCCGCTCAACCAGTTTACAAACCACCAACAGTTCTCTGGTTGCAGTGCTGACTACTGCGGACGCCTCAATGGGCGAAGCGCTTCAAGCGACCGGCATCAATTATAAGGAAAAGCAAAAGGATATCCTCGCCTTAGATTCGTCAGAAAAATTAGAGAAAAAATTGGACGAAGCTCTTCTAAATGCGCAATTGGATATTACCTATGCTCATGAGATGAACGTACAAATAACAGATACAATCAACATGATGAAAAAGGTATATAAATCCACCAAGTCAAAAAAGATGCGTGAATGGCTAGTAAAAACTGCTGGCGATTTAGAGAATATTCAGAAGCAGATCAATCAAATTATTAAAGCAGATTAAGCCTCTGAGACTAATCGATAACTCAGCCTCGCCAAATCAAAGACCTCTTCGTCAGTCAATTGACCCGAACAAATAATTGTATTCCAATGCTTCTTGTTCAAGTGATAGCCTGGTAAAACCGTTTCGTACTTTTCTCGTAAATTCTGCGCCAACAACGGATCGCATTTTAGGCTTACTCTGAGCGGCCTCGAGCCTTCCCTCACCAACGCCACCATTTTCCCTGCGCCGTCATTATCTCTACCAAATTTATATACCGCAACATCCTCGCCAAATGGATAGTCCAGCCATACGCCTGGCAAACTCAGAATAAATTCTTCAAATTGTTTATGTGTCATGCTTTCACCTTTTTCAAATAATATTCAAGCTCCATAATGCTGCCGCGGATGTCTTCCAATGCTCGATGATCTTCTGGCTTGGCGAATTTCTTACCGTATTTACCTTCAAACACCACCTTCCATGCACTCACGTCCAACACACGATAATGTAGTCTTTTTGACAACGTTAGCCACCATTGGTCAATGAATCGACGATCTTGATGAATTGAATTGCCTGCTAACAAAATCTTCGTTTCACCCGCAAAATACTCATCACAAAACGCTAACAATTCACGTTCTATTTCTGCCAAAGGCTTGCCCGATTCATTCTGCTCCTCCAACCCGCGTCGCGCTTCCGGATGTTCATTCCAGAAGCCAGCATTTCGGTCCAACAACTTAGCCAGCTTTTCTGAATCGTGGCGCACAATTCCTTCATACGTCGCAATTTCCTTAAAATTCCAATCCGTTGCAATTGCCGCTACTTCCAAAATCTCATCGCGCACTGGATCTAATCCAGTCATCTCCAAATCCACCCACAAAATCTTTTTCGGCTTAAAACTTGCTTTCATATCTCTATTATACTACTTTTTGGCATCGTAGTAATCTCGAGAAAACCGCTCTGGCACCTGTCTTAATAGCCTTTCAACAACGTCATCAAACTTTGCCGCACCACCAAGCTTCAGGCAATTTTCTCTTTCAATCCGAAGGGACTCAAGCACGCCATCAGACGGGACAAAATCCGTCTCATTCACTAGATAATAATACATCTCAATAGCACTCATATCTTCACAACCATACGGTATCATTCCATAAAACTTTAGATTTTCCACATAGCGTTCGGCCAATTCGTCGCTGACTTCTAACGCCTTATCTAGCTGTAGCGCTTGCATGAAATAAGCACCCCTTGGATCACCATAAATATCATCTGGCAATTGAACACTCTTGATGGTTGCATAGTCAATCCCTTGAACTTGCATATCAGACAGAAGCCTCACTGCCTTGAGGGCTAATTTATTGCCAATTCGATAGCCATAATCAATGTCGTGTTCAAAAACTGTCGGTCTAATAATATGCTCAACAGTATCCAACACCGCTTGAGTGCTAGCCAATAGCCTCCAAGCACCGTTGTTCTTGTGTATGAGCAACTTGATTGATTGTAAAATCATGCCGCCTCATAAACTCGGCAGTAGATTGTACAGACTCCGCGCCATAGCCATTCATTGCATCACGTGGCGAAAAACGCATTGAAAGATCGCTCGCTACCGCCCGAATCTCATCTGGATCATAATCGCCACTAGCAATAACTTCTTCTAAAATTACCAAATCGACATCGCGAGGGGGTGGTAACTGACGGTCGCTATGAACTAGAGACTCCAAAACCTGACGAGCCGCCCCACCCTTTACACCAATAAATGACGGTAGTTCGTCTAGATCAAAACCCAAATTAGCCCGCTCAATAGCATCGGCAGGTAATTCATATTCATATATTTCATTGCAGCGAGCTTCCGGGTTGCCAGGCTGCTCGCAATCATAATATTTCAGTTGGCAGGTAATTCCTCCAAATTCTACGCAGCGCTCGCCGCTATCAAGAACTTGCAAAGCGCGAGGCTGATACATCTTCGCCTCTATATCACTCGGAGTCGGTCTTAATTTTTCCATGCTCGCTATTATAGCATAAACGATTTAAAAAGTCAATCAAAGAAGTCCTCTCATCACGCACTGGATCTAGTCCAGTCATCTCCAGGTCGATCCATAATATTTTTTCGCCTTACTCATACTATCTACTATACACTCGTTATCTGTTTATCTGACCATAAAAAGCTTCTTGCTGCTCGCTCGTTAACACATTCTGCACTTCAGCCCAAACCTTAGCCTCCGCCTCATGGACATTGTGACTATTTACCGCAGACCCGTCTAGGACCTGATGCAATTGACCCTTGGTGATAACTCGCTGATGTTGTAAATCAAACAATACTCTTACTTGTTTATTAGCCTTGTTTTTCATTGCGTCCACTATCAGCGCGATTTGCTCATCTGTTGTGGCGGGGATTTTTTGCTGCCGCTCTGGACCGAGTATCAGCGAGCCGACTTTCGGCCGCGTCACACGAACCAAGTCACCATTAGGAGCAACTCTATCACCAAGGGATTCAGACACAGCGCTGCTACTCAAGGCTTGAGCAACTTGATTCTTGGTTACTGGTAAAATTGTGTTGAGTGTGTATCGACGACCATCACGCGTATCATACCACCACGGTAAAGCCAGGGCCAACTTCAACGCCTCCGAGCCCATACGTCGCACTAAGCTGTGCGAACTAATTTCATACTCAGAAATACCACGTTCGCCAGTATGAACATTCTTGTATTGATTAACCGTTGTTCGTCCAATGCGCCGACTACCAGCTTTGGTATACAATAATTCCTGAAACCCGCGCACCAAAGCCATCGATATATTGTGTTTTTCCTCGCTGTTTAGTTCACCCATGTCGATATCGTTTGGATTAACCGACAGACGCCGACATATTTTACTAAATTGATAGTGAATATTATCCGCCTTATTGGGATCAATACCATTAGTCAGGTAGACATCATTGTCAGTACGACAGCCGTCATAAATCTCTCTGGTTTTCAAAAAAGCATCGTATTCGGCAAAAAAGTCATCTGTTGTATCGGGGCTGACAAATTCCTGGAACAATTCCTTTGGTTGATGCCAGGCGGCAAAGCCACCGCCAGAAATGGAAGCTGCAATTGCCGATAATGCCAACACTTCACGTAAGCTTCCCCCATTCTTAATCATTTCTGCTAATGCCCGAGACAACTCTGGTGACAATGGCAAATTATCCATAAACTCACCAATTTTTGTGATCTGCCCCTCTCCATCAATTGCTTCCAGGGTTTCCAGCAAATCGTACGACTCTTGAATAACTTTTTTACTAGCAACAGGATGCATCAGGTATCGGTTCAGATCCTCAAAATCACCATTCAGATGGATAGCCGACAAAACGTTGCGCACAATATTCGTGTGATATATCTCCGGTGGAATATGCTGTTCACGGGACGCAATATCATAAAATCCTTTCAGCTCATCTGGCAAATAAATCTTATCGTAAGATATCGGACGAGCCAATACAAACTTAGCGCCATCAATATCACGACCGCCACGCCCCGCCTGCTGCATCAGCTCTGCTTGAGTACACAATCGAGGCGGTAGCCCTTCTGCACCTTCTTCGCCAATTTCTTTACTCTTTGTCAGTCCATTTGACAACACCAAATCAACCTCAGGGATGGTGATGCCAGACTGTCCAGCCGAGGTCGAAACGATGATAAACGACTCGTCTTCTGCTGGTTTGGCAGTAAAAATCTCTCGGCGCGCAGCTTCTGATATGCCAGAATGTAGTTTGAAAAATCGTATTTTCCCGGATTGATGGCGAGTGTGACGTTTGATTGACGCAATAGTCTCCTCGATACTTCTCACACCTTCAACAAAGATTAGTGATTTTTTCGAGTCCTTACCATATTCAAGGTAGGCTTCGGATACGGTATTCACCTTATCTTCTTCAATATCAATATCATGCGGCCGACCCTTAATAGTTACGACTGGTAGTTCTGATCCGTTAATATCTTCGTACATCGCCTGAGAAACTTCTGTATCAGGCGTGGCACTAGAAAAAGCCATATGCCATTCGTCGGTATTCTCTATCGATTTTGCCGCCAGAGCGGTAGCAAGTTCCATCTCCAAATTGGCTTCATGTATTTCATCAACCAGGATAAGCGTCTTCTTGTCCTGCCAGTCGCTAGAAAATTGTTCCAGCTTTTTCGTAAACGTTGCTGGAGTCATGAAACAAAGCCTAGTGTCCGGCGTCGCTTCAGTGGCACGTCCGTGAATCTTGCCCACCAAGTGATTAGGATATTGTTCGCCAAGCTGTTCACGCAAACTCTTCTCGACATATTCAGTAACATTATCGACGATAACCCGCCGCGGCATCAACACCACGACACGATCAAACCGCTCCAGTGCATACTGAGCGGTTTGTGTCGTTTTACCACTACCCGTCGGTCCGCACAGCCAGGATATTTTACTTTCCGATAATGTGTCTAATATCTCTGCTTTGTGCTTATATGCAGGTAGTTTTTTGTCACCAAGATCATAGTCAGCAAAAGGAGTTTCCGGTAGTTTACTGTACCGTTCCCGCAATTCTTTTAAACGCTGTCGCCTCTGTTCGGGCGGTTCACCATAACTATACGACGGTTGACTGGGTCTTTCAATATTTCGACTCAATAAATGACTACTGCTAGGTTCTTGCGATCTACGTAAATAGCTCGGACGCCGAACTCCATCTTTCACACTACTCTCTCCTTTATACTCACATTGTAGATAGGAGAAAGTAAAATAGCAAACGTAAGCGTCTTAGCTTTTTCTTGTCTAGTTTGTCTAACTTAAAAAACGAATATTTGTATAGCAAATCGCAATTCGTATTACGCTGCCGCCTCCCTTTTGTATTTATGTTATTTTTCAAGCGCGCTATGATACACTAGTGTCATGACAAAACGCATCCTACTCAAATTATCAGGTGAACAACTTCAAGGCGAATTCGCCAGCGGCTTTGACCCAAAACGCGCTCGCTGGATTGCCGAACAAATTCGACCAGCACTGGACGACGGAGCTGAGATTGTAATTATGGTTGGCGGCGGCAATTACGTTCGCGGCAATCAAATCATCGGTCAAGGAATTCAACCTGTTTCCGCACATAATATCGGCATGCTTTCTACGCTAATGAATGCTATTGCACTGGCTGACGTATTAAACGACGCAGGACTGCCAACTCGCGCATTATCTACGGTTGAAGTGAATCAATTTATTGATCACTATACTTTCCGACGCGCCATTAGCCATATTAAGAAAAACCGCATTGTTATTGTGGCTTGCGGCACCGGCCGACCATTTCTGACTACTGATACCGCAGCCTTAAACTTAGCACTAGAAATGCAGTGTGATGCCGTGGTTAAAACAACAAAAGTCGACGGAGTTTATGATAAAGATCCTATGAAATTCCCTGACGCCGTAAAAATTGATCATTTATCTTACCAAGAAGCCCTGACAAATCCTAACATTGCCGTTATGGATAAGGCGGCAATTGGACTAGCAATGGACGAACATATTCCAGTCGTAATTTGTGATTTGCTTACAGACGGAAATATTCTCCGCGCAACTCGCGGAGAATCAGTAGGCACACTTATTAGTTAAGATCCTAGTCTTTTTTCTTATCTAATTTATCGAGTTTCAAGAAGTGAATGATTGCATATACAACAAATGCAACGGCTATCAACGTGATTAACGAGCTAACAAATGCGCCGTATAAAAACTCACCTTTACGTCCAGCAACTTCAACCGTAAATGAAGCTGATTGTAAACCTTGTTGAGAGCCAACGATCAACTGCACTAACGGGTCAACAAATGCCGTCACCAACTTTTTCACAGTATCACCAGCTGCGGTACCGATTGCCAAACCAACCGCCATACCGACAACGCCCTGTTCGCGAATAAAATTAACAAATCCAGCCATATGAGTGTCTTTTATAGCTGCACTTACAATTTTCTTCTCTTTAAGAGCGGCAACTTTCGCCGCAGCTTTTACACTCTTCGAAGCTAATTTCTTAGCTGATACTTTTGAACCTTTAGTTGATTCTGAAGATTTCATAACTATAAAACTCCTTTTATTATTTATAATTGAATATTATATCTTATTTGGCGCCACGATTCCCAAAATAGCCAGTCCAGCCTTAAGAATGTCGGCGTAAATTGCCACGATTCCTACACGATGTGCCTCTTTGTCGCTACCAATAACCTGATTTTTCTCATAGTAACGATTAAATTCCTGCGCCAATTCAAACAAATATGTACAGATGTGATGAGGCTCCAAACTTTCCTTAGCACGATCAACCACGTCCACGTACTCACTCAATTTTCTGACCAGCATCTTATCCTCGTCAAACAACTCTGTCGGAAAGGCAATTTCTTTATCGGATTTAGCTAAAATTCCCCGCGCTCGAGCATGGGCGTATTGCAAATAGCTTCCCGTATTCCCCATCAAACTTACCGCGTCGTTAATATCAAATATGACGTCGCCGCCGATCTTCACTTTCAAGAATTGATAACGGAGTGCGCCAGCAATCACATCATCAGTTGGTTCGCCGCCAGCATTTTCAATTGCCTTCTTAAACTCATCAAACAGCCAGCCAATTGTAACAACCTCACCCGTTCGAGAACTCATTTTTCCAGTTGTCAATTTAACCAAGCCAGTTGCGTAATTGAATAATTTTCCTTTCAAAGCCGGAATCGACAATTCACTAGCCGCAATCACGCCGCGGAAGTATGCTGCTTGCTCCTCGCCATTTACTGTAATTGACAAGTCCAAATTCGGGTAGTCCTTATACTTCAACTGGATCAATCCCATATCATGCGCCCCATAAAGACCATTGCCGTGAGATCCAATAAACACGTTGTCGAACGCGCCATATTTGCTACCCTTAAAAACATACGCACCGTCAGATTTGGTAAACACCTCTGGAGTTTTCTCTTTAATTAAAGATTTTCCCAATTCTTCAGTTTCGCTCTCAACGTAACGTCTCTCAATCGGCACGTTTCCAAGCCGCCCAACATTAGAGTCAATTTCGTCAAAACTCCAACTTTTACAGATTTCGTAAACTTGTTTATATAGCGGATCATCCAGGACGAATGATTGCTTAGCTAATTCATCAATTTCTGCTTTCGCCTCTGGAGATTCTTTCGCTGCACGCGCACCTTCAACGTACATGCGACTCATAAATTCATTCCGCTTATCAGCTGGGATTTCGTTCAATTTATTTACATCGCCGTCAATCTCGCGCAAAATCGCCCACATACTTTTACCAACATGCGTTCCGACATCACCATGATAACTCACTCGATGCACAATTGCACCATCAACCGCCAGCAAATTAGCCATTGTGTCCGCCAAAATCGCATTCAAAGCGTGCCCGATATGCATAGCCTTAAATGGATTCGGACAATTGGTTTCAATTACAACCGTCTGACCAGCGCGCTTCGTCGTTGGCTCTTTTTTCAAAGAATTTAGAACGGATTGATCGCTCAGTTTTACATTGATAAAACCTGGACCAGCCACGCTTACTTCACTAAACTCTTCTTCCTTGCGCAGATTTTCAGCAATCATCTCCGCAATTTCACGCGGATTCTTCCCTAGCGGCTTAGCCAATTGCAACGCCACATTTGTAGCAAAGTCACCAAACTTCGGATCAGGACGCGTTAATTGTACCGATATATCCTGATCAAAAAGTTGCTTCACTACTTGAGAAATAATCTGTTCCATACTGTCCAGTATACAACAGAGGTGGATTATTATCTAGCTAAATCTCTACGCTGTTTCGTCAAGCTCTTCCAGTTCCAGGCTTAATTTCGTCGCCGAACTTGGACTAGATCCTTTTACGTGTTGCAACACATATGTCAACGCCGACATATCGTCTCGACTCAATACGCCTTCGGCAAGTCCGTGAATATCTTTTTCTTCAGCCATTTTATTCCTTTTTGTTTTAATTTTTATACAGTTAAATGATATCACATTATTTTTATTTTGTCAATAACTAGAATCTTGCGACCACTTACTTGGCTTTATTTTTGTCCGATCGGCGTTTATATTCCTCTGCTATAACCCTACCTATTTCGCTGTCTTTTAAGTACTCTTTGCATGACGATAATAAACGCTCGGATGCATCAGAATCCTTCATCTCTAGCGCCTTTCTATATGAATTACTAAACGCTGCGAACATACCATCATCATCTTCCATGACCCTAATAGTAAGTTTCTTGTCCTCTGACGATACGTAAACGAATATCAGGTCTGCGCCAGATTTTAATGCCGTATGAATCGCTGCAGAGCCCATTTCACTGCGAGGCTTTCGACCTACTGAGTCATCCGCTGAATATCCAGCCAAAACCAAAGACCCACCATCCTCAACAAATTTAACCGTTTCTTCGTAATGGTCTGTTGAAAAGTGAATCGGTTTTTTACTCTTTTTATCTACCCATTCATATGGCACACCAAAAAAATTTTTAGCGCCAAACGCAAGATACTGTACAGCCTCTAAGTTGATTCCGCCAACGCCCTTCTTAATCCAATCTCTATTAGTCGACGCTACGCCAATATTAATTTTATTCAACAAAGACGCCAAATAACTAGCCGTAGGAACATCTTCTCCATTAAAATGTGTTGGCGCTATAACACTTCCTTTACCTTCTTCTTTAGCCCTTTTAGCGGCTTCAATTAAGATATCTTCGCCAATTATTTCAACTTCCTTTTTGCCATGCATTAAGCCCATCAGTAGCTTAAGTCCAGAGGAAAGCCGAACGTCTGTTTCTGGCAGTCCCAACTCTTCTCCAGCTGCCTCAAGTTTTTCTACCGCCGAATTGTTAGTTAGTCCAAAAGGCTTGCTGTGCTTTTCTCGTTTACCACACATCCATTTCTTAAGAGAACCAAGCGCAACCGACAGAGAAAAACCCTCTCTCTGTGGCTTTGATTCTTTTACGTCAATATCAGACTCTTCAGTGATGTCTGGATAGAAAACTTTATTGAACAATTCTTGCTCTTCTGGGGTTGGGATAAATTTATCTATTCCTGCAGTCATTTTAACTATCTCTCCTTATTACGCAACTAACTCTCAGTTGTTTTTACGATATAGGCAATTATACAACATAATTGGCTATGTTGTCAATAGTAAAACGCTGTTCGAAACTCTATTCGCAACCGTCACAAATAGTCAAACTTGCTGGGTCAACTGGTGCCGCAACAGTGCCGTTCGACTTTGCTTGATCATCAGCCGCTTCCTGCGCCGCCTTAAGAGCTGCGTCAATAGCGCTTAATTTTTCTTCCAAAGTCATGTCATCAGTAATAATCTGATTTGCGTTCATTTTCATTTTCCCCTATATTTAGCAGTTACTTAACTAATTTTACGCTAGATATAGTGCTTATGCAATAAAATGTAACCAATTGCCCGTTGTAGTTTTTTCATCAAGTTCACCAATTGGCGCAACGTATATTTGCGGATTTTGGCAACGCGGCATAAAATCAGCCAACTTCTCTTTATAAGCCGCCGTTGCCGCCTCTTTCTCAGATTCTGGAAGTTCAGTCACGTTAGTTTTTAAGAAAACTGCTCGCTTTTTGTCGTCCCAAACCACAAATTCTGCCTTACCGTTCCGAAACGCATTTTCTGAATGGCGCGCAGTCGGCTCTGATATCCAAATTATAGAATTACCAAAACGTGCAAAGTGCAGCGGCGTTACCAAAGGAGTTCTATCAACATTCACCGTTGCCAACGCACCAACTTCGACTGTATCTAATATCTCTTTCGCTAATTCATTCATATCATCAACTCCCATTACTTCGTGGTATTAACTTCGTAACTAGTGTTTGTACTTTCAAAGAAATTCACCAGTTCCAGCGTATCATTGGCGGCTGCCATCCATTTGGCTGGGTTCGGCACGTTATATTCAGGCTCAAAACCCAACTCCTGCAAGCGTCGGTCGGTCATATGCATGACATATTGGTTCACGTAATCAGCATTTAAGCCCAGAATCCCCTTCGGTAGCATGTCTTTGTTATAAGCCTTCTCAAGTTCTACCGCTTGCAGAATCAAGCCACGGATTTCTTCTGCGAATTCCTGTGTTTGCAATTCTGGATTTTCGTCCAAAATCGTCAAAAGCAAATTGATACCAAACGTCAAGTGAAGATTTTCATCGCGAGTAATCCAGTCCAGCAGTGAGCCAACATTACGCAACAAATTACGCTGGCGGAAGCTCATGCCAACCATAAAGCCTGAATAGAACCAAATTCCCTCAAGCACAATGTTATACGCCACCAAAGATCTAACGAAGTCCTTCTTACCTTCCAGCGAATAAATATCCAAATTCGGATCAAGCATCACGTCCAAATGCTTATTCTGGAAGTCAGCCTTGTCAGCCAATGATTTCTTACCAAAGCCCGCAGCGTAAATTTCCTCGCGATCAAACGGAAATGTCTCAATAATGTATTCAAATGTCATGAAGTGATTAGCTTCTTCCCACATCTGTTTTGACAAATATAGTTGAGCTTCCGCCGCGTTCACATATGGATAAATACCGAACGCCAATGACTTATTGATCAATAACTCGTTTGGATTCAAATAGCTAATAACCGTTTTCAATGCATGCTTTTCATCGTCTGACAATTTTTCAAAATCTGCCAAATCCTGAACTAATTGAACTTCGTTTGGAAACCACGTGTTAGCCACTGCTTGATTATAAAGATCATACGCCCAAGGGTAACGAATTGGGTGAAGTGATAATCCATCACGTAATCCTGAACCTAAAATTCCCATCTTAATTTCCTCCTTTATTTATTAATTTTCGCAAATCCAAATCCGCGCACTTTACTATTTGTGCGGACTTTTTGTTCTGCAATTTTATCAACTGAAACTGTCGTTTGCTCCGACTGATGACGCGGCTTAACGTGCAGATAATATGTCGTCTTCAAGCCACGCTTCCACGCTTCCGAATAAATCTTCACATATTCATCAATATCTCGCGTCTCCAGATACATATTTCGAGAAATCGCCTGATCGACCCACTTCTGAGCCCTAGCCGCCACCTCAATAAACGCATACGGGCTAAGCTGGAAACTTGTTTTATAAACATCCTTGATATTCTGAGGAATGCCGTCAATATCTTGAATATCGCCTTGCGCTGCAAAAATCTCATCCTTCAAATTGTCCCACAGACCAAGCTTCTTCAAATCGCGAACTAAATTATGGTTCACTTCCAGAAACTTACCGTTCAAAGTCGAGCGGCTGAAAATCTGCGCAAATTGCGGATCAATTCCAGGAGTCGTTCCCGCCACGTGACCAATATTAGCCGTCGGCGCAATTGCCATAAGAGTCGCATTTCGCATTCCCTTCTTCACTTTCTTTCGCAAGATATCCCAGTCCAGTCGCGCCTTTTGGTCTATTTTCACCTTCACGCCGCGATCTTTTGATAGCTTATCAACCGTATCAATTGGAAGAATTCCCTTACTCCAACCACTGCCCGCGAATGTTGGATAACTGCCTAATTCCTTCGCCAGGTCAGCCGATTGGTCAATGGCGTGATAACTGATAAACTCTGTCAATTGATCAACCAAATCATACGCTTCTTTCGATTCGTAGCAATAGCCCAACTTCTCCAACACATCAGAAAGGCCCATAATCCCGAGGCCAATTGCTCGAGTCTGTTGATTAGAATGCATCGCTTCTGGAATTGGCGTTTGAGTGATATCGCACAAATTGTCCAATTGTCGCACCGCCGCACGAGCCGCTTCTTTCAATCGATCCCAATCCCAAGTCTTATCCTCGCCAAGAAATGCCGACAAATTGATACTCACCAAATTACACGTCGCAATATTGTTTTTATCCTGCGGCAATGTAATTTCCGTGCACAAGTTACTGAGGTGAATTGTGCCCGTATTGTTATTTAACGCACGCACGTTAATCGTGTCTTTCCAAGTTAGCCACGGATGCGATGTCGCCTGTAAGCTGGTCAAGATGCGCTTGAATTGCTGACGAGCTGGAACTTTATCAAATGTTCGCAACTTCCCAGCTTCTGCCATCTTGATATATTCTTTATATCGCGCCGAAAACGCCTCGCCATATAATTCCGTCAAATCTGGAGTTTCTGCTGGATCAAACAAATACCAATCTTGGTCTTTTTCCACTCGCTTCATAAATTCGTCAGATATAAATACTGCGGTATTTGCAAATCTAGTTCTTAGATATGGGTCACCAGAGTTTTGACGAAGGTCAACAAATTGATCAAAATTCAGATGCCAGTTTTCCATATAAATTGCAGCCGCACCAGCCTTTTTTCCCTTACGAGAAACCGCAAAAAGCGCCGTATCAATCATCTTCATAAATGGAATTGGGCCGGTCGATTCAGTGTTGGTGGTTTTAACTGGACTACCTGCCGCACGTAACTTTGTAAAGCCAATGCCAATTCCGCCCGTGCCTTTAGCAATCCACATCGTGTCGCGAACAGCCTTAGCAATTGACTCCATATCATCATCGACATTAAGCAAGAAACAGTTACTGAGCTGCGGAAAAGAACCGCCAGCATTAACTCGCGTTGAGCCTCCTGGGACATACTCCAAATTGCTCATATGATTATAAAACTCAATCGCTGCAGTAGTCGGATCAGCCTCGTTGTAACTAAGTCCCATAGCGATACGCATATGCGTAAACTGAGGTGTTTCAATTGGTGAGCCGTTTTGCTTACGAAGAGCATAACGATTTTTATTGGTAACCACACCCAAATATTTACTCAAATCATCACGCGCTGGATCAAGTTCCGCCGCCAGCTTTTTCAAGTCAAATCGACCGTCAGCCATACGCTTATCCAACAATCCTTCTTTTACCGCCGCCTTAACGAACTTCGGAAATTCGCGCGCATGAAGCTTTTTCAATTCTCCCGCCGTCTCGTAATCACCCAAAATCTGCTTATAGACAGTTTTCAGTAATAATCGTGCCGCGATTTTATCATAGTCTGGATCGTCTTTAACGTTTTGGAGAACTGTTTGAATGACAGCCTCGTCTAGTTGTTCGGTCGTAATTCCATCAAATAATGTCAATTGCAATTCAGTTGCCACCTGAACAACCTTAGAAATTTGGTCCGGCAAACCTTCGCATGCCTTTAAAATAGCCGTGTTAATTTTATTAGCATCAAACGGTTCTTTCGTTCCGTCGCGTTTGACTACGTTAATTTCTTTCACATACCCTCCTTAATTTCCCCTCTTAAAAACAAACCACCAACACCTCATCTGGTGGCTTATCTTCGTAGCTTGTGTTTTTGTTTATTTATGGGCTCGCTATATATATAGCGTACAATAATAACTATAGCCGCTATATCTAGTGTTTTGCAAGCTATTTAGTAAAAATTACAACCTATTTATTTCACGACCAGATGAGCCGCCCCTGTCTATGATTTTTTAACAAAAAATACCGACAAGCTCTACGTCCTGTCGGTTTATTATTCTCTTGGCGGAAGGAGAGGGATTCGAACCCTCGAACAGATTGCTCCGTTACACGCGTTCCAGGCGTGCCAGTTCAACCACTCCTGCACCCTTCCTTGTTGATAATTATACCACAACTTTATTGCCCCTTATGGTTGCACTTACTGACATTCATTCTCTATAATAAGTCAAAGATGAAAGAAACTATTCCACCACGCATTAGGCTTGTTAATGTCACCAAAAAATTTGGCTTTGGTGATGCTGAGATTCGCGCCTTAGATAACGTCAATTTAACCGTTAAAAAGGGCGAGTTTATTGCTATTATGGGACCAAGCGGTTGCGGAAAAACTACTTTATTAAACACCCTTGGACTATTAGACCAGCCATCAGAGGGCGAATATTATCTGGACGATGTCGCTGTTGATAATCTTAGCTCACGACGACGCGCCAAAATTCGCTCTAAACACATCGGCTTCGTTTTCCAGAATTTCAATCTTATCCCTCGTCTGACCGTAATTGAAAACGTGGCGCTGCCGCTAACTTATAAAGGACTCGGGAAAGTCAAACGACTTCAAGAAGCTAGCCGCATTCTGAAAACTTTCCATCTGGGACAGCGCGAATATTACATGCCGCATCAATTATCTGGCGGTCAGGTTCAGCGCGTAGCAATTGCCAGAGCGTTGGTTAATAGTCCGTCAATTATCTTAGCGGACGAGCCAACAGGAAATTTGGATAGCAAATCGAGTCATCTCATTATGGAAGAATTGTCCGACTTACACCGCCGCGGCAACACTATAATTATGGTTACTCACAACCCAGAGTTGACTCATTATGCCAGCCGCGTCATCACTATGTTGGACGGAAAAATCGACACTGACGAGCATAAGGAAAAGCGCAAGTTCACTAAAAAGTTAATTGTAGACGACGAAAAAGAAGAAAAACCTAAGAAGCAAAAATCTTCAAAGAAATCGAGGGCGAAAAAATCGTGAAAATATTAGTAAAAAATCATTTTGAGAACGCTACTCAGGCGCTACGAGCTAATCGTGGACGAACATTTTTGACAATTGTAGGCGTGGCTATTGGCATCGCCAGCATCACCATGGTTCTATCTCTGACTGGCGGATTTAATCACCTATTCGGCAACAATTCCAACCAATCATCCACTCCTGTCGCCATTGTTAAGTCTGGCAATCAAAAAGCCGTCCCGAATCTACTGACCGAATCCGACAATACGACGACGGTCAACACATTGACTGAAACGGACGCCAGAGATATAGGAAAAATTGCCAATACGAAAGCCGCGCCAATTGCCTTCCTGCACGCCGAACTGCGCGCCCGCGAAGGTAAAATCGATATCCAAAACGCCGCGTTAATCGGCAGTACGGAATCGCTAAAAGACGTCGCCAATTTGCAAATTGCTACTGGGCAATTTATTAACGACATCGGCGGAGTTGTCGTCGGTCAGCAATTGTCGGTCGATTTGTTTGGCACCGAAAGATCTATCGGAAATGTTATTTACATCCGAAATCAACCATTGACCGTTGTTGGCGTGTTGAAGAATATTGAAAATCCAGCCAGTTATTTGGACGTGAATTTTAATAACGCCGCCATTATTCCATTGTCCGTGATTAAAAAATTCACCCAAGGAACGCCGCAAATTCAGCAAATCATCGTAACTACCAAAGATCATAAAAATCTCAATTCGGTCATAAAATCGGCTGACGATATTTTGAAGAAAAATCATGATAGCGATAAGAATTATCGAATCGTTTCTGGCGAAGAGATAAACGAAAAGAAGTCTAATGTCGCTAGGTTTCTCTCGATAATCTTAACTGTTATCGGCATTATTTCTCTGTTAATTGGTGGAATAGGCGTTATGAACGTGATGCTTGTCAATGTCGCCGAGCGTCAGCGTGAAGTCGGCGTCAGACGAGCCGTCGGCGCCACAGGCTGGGATATCATCAATCAATTCTTAATCGAGGCAGCGATCATCGGATTCCTCGGCGGAATATTGGGCTACGGGTTAGGCTTGGCGGGAGCTTATATTGCCAGCTTATACTTGCCGCTCACGCCTTATATTTATTGGCAAACAGCCGTATTATCAATTGGACTATCCATAATCATCGGCGTAATTTCTGGCGTATATCCAGCAGCCCGCGCCACCAGACGCGACCCAATCGAATCCCTGCGATATTAAATTAGCTAAGCTCCGCTTTCAATTTTTCAATTAGCTGAACTGGACCAGGATTGACTCCATTAAGAATAGCTGTATAAATACTAGCCGCGTCGGCCAGCACCAAGCCCCACAGCAATTGCTCCATAAGCGTCTTTCCTCGAAGCTCCAGTACGTGCGCCTTTGGTCGCTTGCCACTCAACAAACGATCACTCAGCTCCATTCGTTCGCGGATTCTGTCGCGCTCCAAATTACTACGAATATCAAAAACCGTAAACGGCTTCTCTACAGGATGCGACGACCAACCGATGAACTCGTTATGATTAAATTCTGGATATTGATTCGAGAACGCCAAATTCTTCGCCGATTCATTCCAGCTAATTTTCCACTTATACGCCAGCGGCCAAGTCAACTCACCACCAAAAACAACCAGCGTCTTGCCAATTGTTAATTTCGCAATCTGCTTCGCCAAATTATCAGCTTCTGGCGTTTTGGCTGTCCAATTAGATATTTCGCCCGCCAACCAATCAGCACTATTTTTCACCTGATCATACAAATCATTATCAATCACCCAAAAATGTTGTAATAATTTCAATAACCCTCGCAAATGGTAAACCGTCGACATTCGTGGCTGCGCGCCAGCTGGAACTTGGGCGTAAGTTACATTGTCATTTTTCGCTCGCTCAATCAACGCTCCGCCAGTCGACATAGCCGCCAAACACGCCTTCTTCTCCAACGCTTGCTGATAACAACTCAGAGTTTCCTCAGTATTGCCCGAATGACTAACCGCGATAACCAACGTTTCCTCGCTCACGAATCCCGGCAAATCATAGCCCTTCACCACTTCAAGCGGAATATGCAACCAGCCCGCGGTCAAAACCCGAACCATATCAGCCGCCAAAGCCGAACCGCCCATTCCCGCAATCACGATATTCTTAAAATCTCGACGCTGATTCGCACCTTCGTGAATCGACACTTCATATCGAGCTTGTTCTGGAATATTCAAAACGCCGCTTAAAACGTCGCCTGGATCATATTGTTTTATCACATTCATATCATCTAACATCTTGCACTCCTTGATTAACTCATGTTATAGTGTAACATATATAAGCTTAAACAATTTAATATATAAGGTGGGTTATAATGGATTCTCAAGCTAATCAATCATTCAGTGACGATCAAGAGCTGGCTAAGGTATTAGCTGGCGTGCCACAAGATACAGACAATAATTTACAATTTGAAGAGACAAATGCTACAGCTTCACCTGTAATTAATCCTGCAACCATATCACCAGATCCTGTCGCTACAGACCAGAGCGATGAGCCTGCTACTGACATAACGAAGCCTGCCGCTCCAGAGCCAGTTACGCCAACTCCAGTGGTCAGCGCACCAGCTCCAGCTGTAGCCGCAGATCCTGCGCTCGATACGATTAAGCAAACTGCCTTGAACGAGTTGCGTCCATTAGTCGACAAGCTGGACGTTTCTCCAGAAGAAAAGTTTGATACTTACCTGTTACTTCTTCGTTCTACGGACGATAAAACTCTGATCGCACCAGCACACGACGCTGCCGTAGCTATTGTTGACGAAGCTCGCCGCGCTCAGGCTCTCCTGGATATCATTAAAGAAATCGACTATTTCTCAAATCCTCGTTAAGCCATTTCTCCAAAATAAAAACCCGCCATTTTCGGCGGGTTTTTTATTGCTCGAGGCAGATTTACATCATACCCATTCCCGGCATACCGCCAGGAGCAGCTGCAACCTCAGCCTCTGGAATATCAACCACTAGAGCGCCCATAGTTGCCGCAGTTGACGCAATTGACACTGCATTTTGGACAGCTTCTTTTGTCACGCGAGCTGGATCAATCACGCCAGCCTTCTTCACGTCAATCAGACCATCTTCTGGCTTCATAACGTTAACACCGAATCCAGGCTTGCCAGATTCAACTTGAGCAAGCAGCGCATCGGCATTCAACCCAGCATTTTTCATAATTTGCAAGAACGGTTGCTTCAAAGCGTCTTTTAGGATTTGTCGACCAACCGATAAGCTGTCTGCGCCACTAACTTTTAGATTGCCAGCCAAATTGACCAAAGTTACGCCACCACCAGCGACAATTCCCTCAGCCAAAGCCGCTTTAGTAGCCGCCACTGCATCGTCAACGCGGAATTTCTTCTCGTCAATTTCAGTCTCAGTCGCGCCACCAACCTTAATAACCGCAACCTTGCCAGATAGCGCTGCGGCACGCTTGTCGAATTGCTCTTTTTCATATTCGCTAGAAGCATTTTCTGAAAGCGACTTAATCTCAGCAATTCGCTCCTTCACGCCTGAAGGCTTGCCCGCGCCTTCGATAATTGTCGTTTCGTCTTTACCAACAATCACCTTACGTGCCGATCCCAAAACTTCTAAGCCAGCATTTTCGAATGTCAATCCGTGATCTTCAGAAATCACAGTCGCGCCAGTTAGCACAGCGATATCACGAAGTACGTCTTTGCGACGATCACCGAAACTTGGCGCCTTAACAGCTACGGTATTAAATACGCCCTTCAATTTGTTCAAGACCAAAATACTCAACGCCTCGCCTTCAACTTCGTCAGCAATCAGAACAACGTCCTTTTTGCCGCTTTGTGCCAATTTTTCCAACATTGGCAAGAATTCCTGCACGCTAGAAATCTTCTTGTCGGTGATTAGAATTGCTGGCTTTTCATACACAGCTTCTTGACGACCCGCATCAGTGACAAAGAACGGACTCACCCAACCCTTGTCTAAGCTAAAACCTTCAACAACTTCAGCTTCTAGTTCCAAACCTTGACCAGCCTCAACAGTAACTACGCCGTCTTTACCGACTTTCTCGATTACACCAGCAATCAATTTACCAATTTCCGCATCTCCCGCCGAAATTGTAGCAACTTCAGCCACGCGGTCAGACTTGCCTTCAATCGGCTCAGCCAATTTGTTCAATTCTTTAACAATTTCCGCGCCAGCTTGCTCGATGCCTTTCCTAAGTTCCATCGGATTATGTCCAGCCGCAATCAATCGATTCGCCTCTTTCAAAATCGAATATGTTAGCACTGTTACGGTCGTCGTGCCGTCGCCTGCTTGCTTATTCAAGTTCTTAGCGGCCTGCTTGATTAAATCTGCACCAACTTTATAACCTAGCGTTTCGTCATCGTTTTCTGGCAATTCAATTCCTTCAGCCACCGTTACACCGTCATGAGTAACAGTTGGTCCACCAAAACCTTTCGCAATTACAACATTGCGACCCTTTGGACCGTAAGTTACCTTAACTGCGTCGTATAGTGACTTAGCGCCACCAAGCACGCGATTTCGCGCATCATCATCATAAAAAACTTTTTTTGCCATAATTAAACTCCCCTTTTTATCCAACAACCGTTGCTAAAATATCTTCTTCGCGAACAACCAAATATTCCGTGCCGTCAATTTTCAAATCTGTAGTCGAATATTCCTTATAGACAATCCGATCACCGACTTTGACGTTCTTCACATCGCCGCCAACTGCTTTAACTTCCGCAACTACTGGCTTTTCTTTAGCGTTATCAGGCAAGTAAATTCCGCTCGCTGTCTGAGTCTTTGCTTCTTCACGCACCGCTACAACACGATCGCCAAGAGGCTTAATAGGTGTACTCACGTTATCCTCCATTTCGTTAACAACGTATCTATTGTAACGCACTAATTTAGCACTCGTCAAGTGTGAGTGCTAATTATCTCCTACGCCTCGACTTTCTAGATTTTTTACAACGGTCGTGGTAATATTCACACAGAAGTAGGTAGCGCCACCCGTATTGGATGGGAAAGCGGACCTACTTCTTTTTATGACGACTGTCTTCTTTCCTAGATATTTCTTCAAGTTCTTCCTTATAAAGTGAACACGCCTTTTTAACAGCTTCCTCACTCGGCATTAAATTGTCTCCACAAGAACCAAAGTCACCCCGTCTATGATCGAAACCAGACCAACTAGCGTGGTATCCCTCATCACGGTCACTATTATTAGCATTCCGCGCAGAGTCTGGCGTTGACTTTATATCAAGACCAATTATATGTTCGCGACCATAATTATCCTTATACTCAACTATAAGATCTATTCCAGCAAGATCATCGTCAATGCCAGTCGTATAAACAGCCCGCACTCCCTTAGTTTTCCTTAAAGCTATTTCAGCAGCGATTTCGTGACGCATACCATTGATCACGTGATCTAAGAATTTATATGCATTTTCAATTTCCTCATCGCTATAGCCAAGGCAATCCATAGCGTTCTGAACATCCGATATAAGCTCTGATTTGCGAGTATATTGCCCTTCGCTAATTATGTCTCGTACAACCTTATTAAAAGCTACAACTGTCTCTTTTTCTCTTATCTTATTATTGCGCTCATAAAATACCCCATTCCTATAAGATTCAAGTTTTTCTTCCGCGCAAATCCAATAAGGCATCTTTTGTATCAATTTAAATATTAATTTCAATATTTTATCTTCCGGTACTTTATCTGTGTCACCTCTCTCTTTTAAAATATCATCCGCAACACCTGACGCAACATATCTATCCACGAATCGATATGAACTTTCCGGATTAAACTCTCTGGTTGCGGCTCGCCCTATTCCTAATACAATTTTACGCAGTCTTTCTTGATATTCGGAAGATTCAACAATCCCCCAAGCAATCTCAGCTATTCCTGGTCCTCTAGCAATCTCCATACAATAGTCGCTATAATACCATAAAATTACTAAAAAAGCAATCCCACACTCTTCTCCCTACTATTCCTCAATCTGTTATAATAACTCCATGCAATTATTCAAACATCTCTTAGAAACAATTCTCGGCTCTTATGTAAAAAAATATCTTAAATCTCATCCTGACACCAAACTAATTGCTGTAGTCGGCAGCGTTGGTAAAACTAGCGTAAAATCAGCAACCGCCACTGTTCTATCAGAAAAATTCACCGTGCGCCATAGTCGTGGCAATTTGAACACAACCTTAAGTGCGCCGCTGGAAATCTTAGGTGTAGACGGACCAAAAAACGCCAAATCTCCCCTAGCCTGGCTAAAAGTCTTCTCCGCAGCACACGCCAGCATAAAAAACCCCGAATCGCCAGATGTAATTATTCAAGAATGCGGCATTGATTGCCCTGGTGAAATGGCTACTTTTATGCGCTATATTCAGCCCGACATTGCCATAATTACCTCTGTTGCTCCTGAGCATATGGAGTTTTTCAAAAATATGGATACGGTAGCTCATGAGGAATTGTCCATCAGCCAAGTCGCTAAAAAAACCATCTTCAACCTTCACGATATCGATAAAAAATATCATAATCTCATAGTTGGAAATCGTGTGAGTTACGGCGACGAATCCGCTGATGTTTTCCTGGAAATTAAAAAGACTACAGACACTGGTTGTATTGTCAATCTGAAATGCCCCGAAGAAACTTCTCAAGATATAAATATTTCTGTATTAGGAAAGCATAACATTCGCTCAATCACTGGCGCAGCGGCGGCGGGGTTAGCTTGCGGAATGAATATTGAAGAAGTTGCGGCGGCTTTAACAAAAATCAAACCGGTTTCAGGTAGAATGAATATTTTACGCGGCATACGCGGCTGTATATTACTGGACGACACTTACAACGCCAGTCCTATTGCCATGGAAAATTCGCTAAAAACGCTCTATTCCATCTCTGCCAATCATAAAATTGCCGTATTGGGCGATATGAATGAATTGGGCGAAACGTCCGAATCGGAGCATAAAAAAATCGGCGAAATTTGTGACCCTAAACAGTTAGAATTGCTCATCACCGTCGGTAAAATGACAAAGAAACACCTCGCACCAATCGCTGAAAAAAATGGCTGTAAAGTAATTTCTTTTGATACGGCGCTTGAAGCTGGAAAATTCCTGAAAAACAGCGACATTAAAGATACGACAATTCTATTCAAAGGCTCGCAGGGCGGCATTTACCTTGAAGACGCCGTGAAAGAATTGCTACTCGACCCAAGCGATGCAGAAAAATTAGTTCGCCAATCACAAAGCTGGAAACAGATTAAAGCGAAATTTTACGACTCTTTTTCTCAATCTCAGAAATAATTTCCTGAACGACCTTCTTGTCATTCCACGGAATTCGCTTGCCATTCACAATTCGGTACTGCTCATGACCCATACCCGTAATCAGAACCGTATCGCCACGAACAGCCGACCTCAGAGCCTGGTAAATCGCCTGTTTTCGATCAGCAATTTCCGTCATTTTATGAGCCTTTTTCGTTTGCTCAATTCCCTGACGAATCATTGCCCGAATTTCATCTGGATTTTCGTTATAGCTTTCCTCGTCAGTCAGGAAAATCCTATCCGCCAAATTAGCCGCCAGCTCGCCCATAATCGGTCGTTTTGTCTTATCTCTGTCACCACACGCACCAAACACCAAAGTTAATCGTCCCTTGGTAATTTTATGAGTGGTTTTTAGCAATTTTTCCAGCGCGTCTGGCGTGTGCGCATAATCCACAATAATATCAATTCCAAGCTTATTTTCTACTCGCTCGAATCGTCCAGGAATCGCTTCCAAATTCGCCACGCCCTCTTGGATATCTTCCAACTTTATCCCCAACAAATATGCCAACGACACCGCAGCCGACATATTCATCACGTTAAATTCGCCAGGCAAATTAGTCGCCAACTCCAAATGAGTTTGATGGTCAATCAGCAAACTTGCCTCTGTTCCCTTTTTATATAGCTTAACGTGCGTTAAGTGAGCTTCAGCTTCCGGATTCGTTCCGTAAGTCATTTTCTCGCCAGAAGCCGTAAACTTATCAAAATATTCAAACCACTCGTCATCACGATTCAGCACGATATATTTCGGCTTTTTCTCAAACAATTTAGCCTTAGCCGCCGCGTAAGCTTCCATCGTTTTGTGATAATCCAAATGGTCTTGAGTCAAATTAGTCATCACCGCCGCCTCAATTGGCACGCCGTCAAATTTATGCTGCGACAGAGCGTGACTTGTCGCCTCTAAAATCACATATTCCACGCCTTCACGCTGAGCTGTCTGGAAAAAACTAAACAGCCTTGCTACAGTCGGCACCGTCGCATTCAAATCATTTATCTTTTCCTTGCCAGCAATTTCAATCACCGCCGTCGTAAATAATGCAGTCTTAAAGCCAGCCTCTTTCAAGATCTCATTGATATAACAAGCGGTCGTAGTTTTCCCGTTCGTCCCTGTTACTGCGATAATTCTCAAGCCACGAGCTGGATTGCCATATCTTAGGCTAATCATCTTCGTGCGCGCAACTCTATAGGCGTTTTCGGTTTTTTCCAAAGCTCCTTGAGGTAGCGTTTTTCTAGCAATTTTTACCAACTCGTTTTTCATAATACCCATTTTACCACTTATATTTGCTATAATAAAAACAAATGAGGATTTTGGGAATTGAATCCAGTTGCGACGAAACAGCGGCGTCAATAGTTGAAGATGGCGAACGCTTGCTTTCAAATGTCGTCAATTCTCAAATCGATATTCACGCAGAATACGGCGGAGTTATTCCAGAAATTGCCGCTCGTAGTCATTTGGAGGTTGTAAATCCCGTCATTAAAAAAGCTTTGTCTGATGCAAATTGCACTTGGGATGATATTGACGCCATCGCTGTTACTTACGCGCCGGGGCTTATTGGCTCGCTATTAATCGGCACTCTCGCTGCTAGAACTCTCGCTATTATCCACAATAAACCGCTCTTTAAGATTCATCATGTAGAAGCTCACGTGTACGCCAATTTTATCAACAAGCAATCTGACAATTTATCTCTAACATTGCCAAAACAGCAGCCGTCATTCCCTATGCTTTCGTTGATCGTTTCAGGCGGGCATTCACAACTTGTCCTATTTAAAAATCACGGTGATTATCAGCTTATTGGACAAACTCAAGACGACGCGGTTGGCGAAGCGTTCGATAAAGTTGCTAAAATCATCGGTTTACCATATCCTGGCGGCCCAGCCATCGCTAAAGCTGCTGAGCTTGGTGATCCACACGCGTTTCACTTGCCTATCGCCAAACTATCCGGCGAATACGATTTTTCCTTCTCTGGACTTAAGACAGCCGTTTTGAGAGCTGTTCAGCACGAAGTCGGTAAAGACTTCACTTTTCCCTCTCATGAGCTTCCAGCGCTCGTAGATGACGAATTACGACGTAATATGGCAGCGAGTTTCCAGTATACAGCCATAAAAACTCTCGTAAACAAGACCAAGAAGGCGTTTGACAATTTCCAGCCAGCTTCCGTCGTAATCGCTGGCGGAGTCGCAGCTAATCAAGAATTGCGTCGTCAATTACGCGAAGCCTTGCCAATTGACATCGAATACGCCCCTATTCAACTCTGCACAGACAACGCCGCGATGATTGCCACTCTCGGTTATTTCAGATCTCAAATTGACGAACCTACAGACCCATACGATCTGGAAGTTCAGCCAAGTTTATCAATGACAGCAATATAACGTTGTGAGGATTACAACATGAATCAACATTTTCTACAATCATCATCCTGGGAAAAATTCCAACAATTGCTCGGTCGAAAAGTCTTTCACAACAGAGGTGAAGGATGGGAATATTTCGCAATATTAGAGCACGGCACAGGCAATTCTCGCTTATATTGCCCCTTCGGTCCAACCGCTATTAACGAAGAAGCATTACGATTGGCGCTAAAAGACTTAGCAGGGCTCGGCAAAAAACTTGGCGTAACTTTCCTCAGAGTCGGACCAATTAAACCCACCTTTTCTAAGGTGTTATCTGATGAGCGTTGGAAGAAAGCCACTTACGTCCATTTGCAGCCAGAACATACACATATTATCAATCTCCAGCAGCCAGAGGAAGAAATTATAGCAAGCATGGCGCAACCCGTAAGGAATTGCTATCGAAATTATCACAAAAAAGGCGTAACCGTTCATCAATCTCAAAACCCAGACGATATTAAATATTTCCTAGAATTGATACACGAAGTTGCCAAACGAACTGGCATGTCGCCACACCCAGATTCATATTTTCATAAACAAGCTGGTTCCTTGCTACCATCAAAAGACGCTTCATTTTGGTACGCGACATACGACAATAAAGTAATTGCTACTGCCCTATTTTTCGACTCAAAAACAACTCGAATTTACGCGCATGCAGCAGCGAATTCTGCACCAGAATATCGCAAACTTAACGCTGGAACCGCCCTGCTCACCGAAGCGATAATCGATGCAAAACATCGTCAAATGGAGAAAGTCGATTTATACGGAATTGCGCCTAAAAACGCACCAAAAAATCACCCGTGGGCTGGCTTTACGAAATTCAAGCGATCATTCGGCGGCGAAGATATTTATTCTGGGTCAACTTGGGAACTTCCCTTAAAGCCACTTAAATATTGGCTATATCGAGCGTATCAAACGATCAGAAAATAACCGTATTTCATCCATCACACCACATGAATTTGTGGTATAATTAAGATGCAATATAAACATGTGGAGAAATTAGAGGATTACGTAAATAAGGGCTTTTGCACGTGAAAAGCTACTTTGTTTTCTTTTGTCTTTTTTCACATGAAAAACCATGGAATAACTTATGCAGCTAGCTAAACAATACATACCAAACGATTATGAACCGAATATTTACGCCCTATGGGAAACCAGTGGTGCATTAGAGCCAACAGGGGTGGGCAAGCCATATTCAATCATTATGCCGCCACCTAACGCGAACGGTAATCTGCACATTGGGCACGCACTCGATATGAACCTGAAGGATATTCTGATTCGCTATCACCGAATGAAGGGTGACGACGCCGTATTTATTCCAGGCGCCGACCACGCTGGGTTTGAAACTTGGGTTGTGTATGAAAGGGAATTAACTAAACAAGGGAAGAGTCGCTTCGATTTTTCACGTGACCAATTGTATAGTCAAGTTTGGAATTTTGTACAAGAAAAACGCGGCAATATGGAGCTGCAATTGCGCGCGTTAGGTGTTAGTGCGTCATGGAAGCATTTGACGTTCACTCTGGACGATAAAGTCATCAACACTGTATACGATACATTTAAGAAAATGTGGGATGACAATTTGGTTTACAGAGGTGAGAGGATTGTTAATTACTGCATCAAACACCAAACCAGCTTTGCCGACATCGAGGTAGAGCATAAGAATGAGAAAGGGAAGTTGTGGAAAATAGCTTACCCGACATTAGATAAAATTGGCGAGATTATCATAGCTACTACGCGCCCAGAAACTATGCTCGGTGACGTTGCCGTGGCGGTTCATCCAGACGATGAGCGATACAAAAAATTGATTGGAACTCGCATTTTACTGCCGATTGTCGATAAGGAAATTCCTATCATCGCGGACGAATACGTCGATATGAGCTACGGCACAGGTGCGGTTAAGATTACACCAGCACACGATCCAAACGACTTTGAAATTGCAAAACGCCACGATTTACCTATAGAGTCAATCATCAGTCCAGAAGGGAAGATGATAAACGTGCCAGCGCAGTTCTTAGGATTAACGCCAGTAGAAGCTCGCGCTCGAGTTTTGGAAGCACTGGAAGCACTGGAGCTACGCCGCGGCGAAACTGAAATTGAACACGCCGTTGGACATTGCTATAAGTGTGGCAGCGTGATTGAGCCGATGATTAAAGAGCAGTGGTTTATTAAAACACAATCACTCGCACAGCCAGCAATTGACGCGCTTAAAAAAGAAGAAATTACTTTTTATCCAGCATCCAAGCGCAAAGAACTCATCGCATATCTTGAGCAATTGAAAGACTGGAATATTTCACGACAAATTCCATGGGGAATACCAATTCCTGCGTTTGTAAATGAAAACGACCCTAAGGATTGGATATTCGACACTCGCACTAACGAGCAGAGTATTGTTGTAAATGGCACAACATATATCAGGGAAGAAGATACCTTTGATACTTGGTTCTCATCTGGTCAATGGCCATACATCGTAACAGATTACTTAACTGGCGGCGATTTAGCTAATTATTTCCCAACCGACATGATGGAAACTGGTATGGATATTATGCGTGCATGGGTTTCTCGAATGATCATGCTTAGTCTATATCGAACAGGGAAGTTGCCGTTCAAAGAAGTTTATCTTCATGGAATGGTTAATGACGAGCACAACCAAAAAATGTCCAAGTCTAAGGGTAATGTTATAAATCCTATGGAGTTGGTCGCAGAGTTTGGATCTGACGCCACACGCATGGGAATTATCGCTGGACGGGCGCCGGCTCAAAGTCAGGCCTTCAACCGCGGCTCTGTTATCGCTGCTCGCAACTTCTGCAATAAGCTATGGAATATTGCCAGGTTTGTCGAGGCACAAATTGGCGACAACCACCAAATTGTTGACTTAGAGCCACAAACTCCGGCCGATCACTGGATTATTCGCCAATTGAACGACGCCGCCAACAGCATTGCTGTTAGAATAGAGCAATATCGCTTCTCAGAGGCATCAGAAACTGTTTACCACACTATTTGGGACGACGTGGCTGACTGGTACATTGAATCGTCTAAAACCGCGATCAATCGTCCGTTGTTATCTTGGGTTTTGGCAACTTCTCTGAAAATCGCTCATCCATTTGCGCCGTTCGTTACGGAAACAATTTGGCAAACGCTTAATTACACCGACGGCATTTTGATGCGTGAAGCTTGGCCAACTCCAGAAAAATTCGATCCGATTGCCGCCGAGCAATTCGAGCAGCTTAAGCTTCTGGTCGCTGAAGGTCGCTGGGTGATTGCTGAACTGCCAGGAAATAAGAAATATCGCTTACTATACGGCAACGACAGTCTTATCACTGACAATCAAGACACAATTAAGCATCTTATGCGGCTTGAGGCAATTGAGCACACGGATCAACCGCGCGGACTGAGATTAGCGGCTGCAAACAGGGAAGCATGGCTAGATATCGATAGTGAAACTCTGTACCAGCATCAAGAAAATCTGGAAATGCGCCTAGCCGAAGCACGTCAGAAATTGGCGGGATTAAAGAAGCGCCTGGAAAATCCAACTTACGTTGAGAAGGCGCCAGCCCACCTTGTCGAGGAAACTCGCGAGCAATTAGCCGAGCAAGAAAAAATCATTACTCGGCTTGTTTCGGAACTGGAAGTGATTAGCTTAAAATAGCCTAACTCACACCCTCAAAGTCAAGGTGATATCCGTCAAAAGTATGCTGTCCACGAGCGGCATATTTTTGGCGCAATCGCTTCTTATCGTTGTTACGAGGCGTAGTTCGCGGTCGCGCTGAACCTTCTTTCAGCACATTTGACAATTGAGCGTGTTCTGGATGAGTATGGGGCTTTGTTTCTGGCATTTTTATTTCACCCTCAACGTCACTTTGAACGCTATATGTTTTCCAAGATGATAAAAACGCTTTATCGACGTTGGTGTCGTGCAGCAGCACACCAAACGCTACATTCAAACTGACAAACATAGTTGTAACGGTGAAAAACTGTTGTACTAAATTCATTTTTGTTCTTTCTTTTTGTATCTATTTTTAGAATACTGATTACAATGTTAGCATAAGCTTTGTTTTTTGTCAAGTATATTTCCCAGCATAGAAATAGTCATTCTGAATTCTACAGAGAGAATGTTTAGTATAATGGAGTTTATGGGATACCTAATTTCTATTAAGGTCGCACTAATCCTTTTCCCAATCTTGGCTTTTCTTATCACATTACCGTATATGATTGCGAACTATCGAAAATACGGCTCCGTCAATAAGCTGCGGACTTTGATTTTCTATTCCTTTATTCTGTATTTATTAACCGTATATTTCTTAGTTATTTTACCGTTACCAAATCCAGAATCCGTTCACACGACTTACGCAGAAAATCTGAATTTAATTCCGTTTTCATTCGTCGCAGATTTTATAAAGAACAGTCCACTAGTATTAACAGATAGCTCAACTTGGATTACGGCGATAAAACATCCCACTTTTTACGTTCCTGCTTTCAACGTTTTAATGCTCATTCCGTTCGGAATTTACCTGCGCTACTATTTCAAATGTCGCCTTAAAAAGACGTTGTTATTGACAGCTATTTTAAGTTTATTCTTTGAGTTAACTCAACTGTCTGGACTTTATTTCATCTATTCAGGACCTTACCGATTAGCCGATGTCGATGATATCATCCAGAACACGATAGGCGGATGCGTCGGTTACTTTCTGGGCTGGTTTGCGACGTGGCTACTTCCGTCCAGGGAGGAAATAGATGAAAAATCCCTTGAGGCGGGTTCGCGAGTTTCTGCAGTCCGCGTTAGTTTATCTCTAATAATCGACGCTGTTATCATCCGTATTCCTTACACCTTATCAAAAACCCAACTTCCGTTTTCGCTATTTTTAGCCCTCTATTTTAGCCTAATTCCTCTACTAAACGGTAAAACTTTTGGTAGCGCATTATTAAAGTTTGGGCTAACATTTGAAAATAAAAAATGGATTCGCACAATTTTCAGAGGAATCTTACTCACGATATATTTTTGCATCATTCCCGCAGGCTTGTTTTACCTCGCGGATGAATTTAATAAGGAAGCGGATTCGCTATTGTTTCTCTGTCTGCTCGCAATTGCATTCTTAGCATTCATATTATTCGTATTAATTACAATTGTCGTAGCGTTATTTAACCGACGTTTTATGTTTGATCGTCTATCTGGCGCAAGTTACGAAAGTACAATTCAAACCAAACAAGAGAAATAAAAACTCCATCATAACCAATAAAAATAGGAGACTCACATGGATCCCCTATTTTTCAAATTCAATAGCACTATTTTGGCGGAAGGGGAGGGATTCGAACCCTCGGTACGTTTTACCGCACGCCGGTTTTCAAGACCGGTACCTTCAACCACTCGGTCACCCTTCCGTACTATCTCTGAATTTTGGCGGAGGAGGGGGGATTCGAACCCCCGCTACAGATCTCTCCATACTAACGATTTAGCAAACCGTCCCCTTCAGCCACTTGGGTACTCCTCCAAATTCACTATTTAGTGTACCATAGAAGTGTAATTATTAACAGCTTTATTGCGAATAGGGTATAATAGAATTATGGTAAAAGGATATATTTCTAAAATTATAACAGGATTACTTACAATCGGATTCGGCGTAGCTTTGGTGACGGCTCCAGTTTCTGCGTTAGGTGAGGGCGGTGCGCCAGCCGGAATTAACGCAGCACGCGGCGACAATACGCCGTCCAACTTAGCTAATGGTGACTCATCAATCGTAAGGCGAGCCATCAATATTATGCTATTCGGTGTCGGCGTCTTAAGTGTCGTTATGCTAATCTTCGGCGGTTTCCGCTACGTAATATCTGGCGGTAAAAAAGAATCCGTCACAAACGCCAAAAACACAATTTTATATGCAATCATCGGTCTACTAATCGCAGTCTTTGCTTACGCCATAATCAACTTCATCCTTGGCGCAGCTTTAAGCGGCGGATCAACCACTAACGTTTAATTGTCCGTTAATTCTCACCGTGATATACTAACGTCATGAACGATAGTCCAGAAAACCAAGACTTTGAAACGCCATCACCTGACAGGATTGATTTAACCGAGCCAATAGCTTGGAATGCACCAGAAGGTGTGCAAGTCCAACGCGGTAAATTGTGGTACGTGTTTTTTGTCATTGTGTTGATAGGATTAATGGCTTTGGCAATTTTGGTGTTTAAGAACTGGACTTTCGCTGTTTTATTGCCAATTATGGCTGTAGCCTTGTTTGTATTATCAAACAAAACTCCTCAAATAATAAACTACGCGATTAGTCCCAAAGGCATTTACATCGCCGACGTTTTACACGATTTTAGCGAATTTCGCGCATTTGGATTAATTCACGAAAACAATCAACATTCGATTCTATTATTGCCAGTAAAGCGATTTTCGCCAGGTTTAACTATTTATTTTTCCGAAGCAGAGGGCGAGAGAATCGTCGATATGCTCGGAGCGCGCCTACCAATGCAAGAAATTAAGCCAGACGCCTTAGAGAAGTTTATTCGGCTGATAAAGCTATAGCTTGATTGACTATATTTTATGTGGTAGAATACAAAAGTTCAGTGCTTTATAGCAATGAAGGTACCTTATATTTTTTGTTGCGGCCAATCGTTTTTTTCGAAAGGCTGTATGCACCCGTAGCTCAGCTGGATAGAGCGCTGGCTTGCGGAGCCAGAGGTCGTAAGTTCGAATCTTGCCGGGTGTACCACATTAGCTTTATGGAGAGGTGCAGGAGTGGTTGAACTGGCCGCTCTCGAAAAGCGGTATGGGGCAACTCATCGAGGGTTCGAATCCCTCTCTCTCCGCCATAGATATTATGAAAATCACCATTATAACGATCGGAAAAAAGAATGAAGCCTGGATACAACCAGGCGTTTCTCGTTTTTTAGAGCGTCTACGAGCACCTTTTGCTGCGGAAATGATTATTCTACCGCATTCAAGCTTTGAAGGCGACAGAGCGCGCCAGGAAGAGTCTGAGCGTATTTTTTCACGCATCAATTCGAACGACTTCGTTATTTTGCTCGATGAGCGCGGTAAAAACTTATCGTCGCCAGAATTATCTAATTTAATTACAGACAACATCAATAAGCATATTGTCTTCATCATCGGTGGCGCTTATGGAGTTACTAGCGACTTGCGTCAAAAATCCAACATCGTTTGGTCATTATCAAACTTAGTGTTTCCACATCAATTGGTCCGTCTTATTTTAGCTGAGCAATTGTATCGCGCCCAAGAAATTCATCGCGGCAGTCACTATCATCACTCATAGCTTCGGGCGCCCGTGCCTGGCAATAACCGCAATTTCCACGTGTTTGGCACCATTTTTCTTCAAACATTCCGCCGCCGCCAACACAGTTGAGCCAGTCGTAAATATATCATCAATAATGATATATCGCTTATTTTTATCAACTTTACCCGCAATTTCAAAAAACTCCTTTGCTTGACGTTTTCTCTGAGCGGAAGACTTCGTAAAGTGTTGAGTTACGTTATTTCTACGCTGGAGCAGGGAACAACATTCTATTTTTCTTCGTCGAGATAATTTAATAGCAATTTTTCGGATATGATCAAATCCACGACGCCGAATATTCTTAGAAATTGTAGGAATTGGTACGATTACTGTATCTGACGGTAATTCAGGCAGAGCTTCGTCTAAGAATTCGCTTAGTAAATCGGCTGCCGCCTGAACGCGGTTAAACTTATAGTCATCAATAATCTTTGCGACAACACCTGTACGTCGTGAAAAACACCAGATCATATCACAAGGAAGATTATGCTTTTTACATAAATTGCCATTTTCCAATGAATCACCGCATAATACACACATATCATACTTCCGACTTGTGATGTATTTTTTACAATCTAAGCATAAAATACCACCCGTTTTACCACACTTGTAACAGTGGTGGGGAGCGATGATTGATAATAGCGCGTCAAACATTGTAATTTTTACGTTTTAAGCCTTTCTCTGTTGATTATAACGCACATTACAGTTATACTAATAAAGACTTTGTCAATGAGCCTATTATAAAAGTGGAGGAAATTATGGCCCGAAAGCAAGATGATACATTACTAACAGAACAGGAATTGGCTGCGGCGTTTATTGACGATGATAACGACGATCTGCTACCTGGTTTTAACGACGACAATAGTAGAAGCAACAGTACACCAGCAACACGATCCGATGACAACTGGGAAGATGAAGCTGATGATGCAATGGGTCAATTGGCTGTTGACGTTTTTGAGACAGAAAACAACCTAGTTATCAAAGCTCGTACTGCCGGCGTAGATCGAAATGACCTAGACGTAAGCATTTCTGACGGTATCTTAACAATTAGCGGTACACTGTCTAGCGGCGACGAGGCAGATGTTCGCCAATGGCACATCCAAGAATGCTACTGGGGCGAATTCAGTCGTACATTAGCATTACCAACCGCTGTAAATGAAGAAGGCGTTAAGGCAGAATTAAAAGATGGCGTTTTGACAATTACTTTCGAAAAGATAAAGCAAGAAAAAGCAAAGAAGATTCAAGTTCTATAAAAAACCATTTCACAGAAATTACCGTCACAAGTTGGCGGTATTTTTTTTAGCCACAAAAAAAGAACCTCATCAGCGAGGCTCTTTTTTACTGGTAGGGTAGATTAACCCTTAAACTTATCGATAACCATATTGACGATTGCGTATGCCAAAATAGCGATCACCAAACCGACAATTGCGTACAAAACTGTATTCTTAGCGGCTGTAACCTTATTACTATCACCAGCTGAAGTAGTGTAGCGGATACCACCCCAGATAAGCATAATAACACTCAATGCACCAACGGCAAACAAGAATATATTTACAAATTGCTTAACCAAAGTTTGAGGATCTGAAGCGGTTTCACTCACACCTTCTCCTCTTGCACTGCTTACACCATTAGTTAAGGTAAAATCACTTTCAGCGCTTGCAGCTGGAGCTACAGCCAAAGCAACAGTTGGTACTACCAGTAGTCCCGCCAAGATTAATTTTAATTTATTCATTGTTATTTTCTCCTTGTTTAATGATATTACTATTATACATTTTTATCTGTTATTTGCAAAACTAATTAGCCTTTACCTCAATTCCGAATTGTCTCAAAATCATCTTAACTATAACCCATGCAAGAACAGCCACAATTAGACCAACTATCGAATAAGTGAGAGCAGTTTGAGCAGACTTCGTTTTTGCGGCATCTCCAGCTGAGGTGATATAGCGAAATCCGCTAAAGATAATCATAGCAACAGATAAAATACCCACAGCCCACAGTAGAAAATTAATCAATATACTTATTAATCCACCTTCACCTGCAATGCTTTTATTTTCCATATCCGCCGTAGTAGCAGTTTTTATACCTTTCTTTACGACGCTATTAGCAGCTTGCGCGGAAACGTTTGTCGGAAGAGAAGCTACTGATATGGCTGAAAATCCAAACACCGAACAAACTACAATTAACGCCGATAATATCATTTTTTTCATTTTTACTCCTTATTATTACTACTAGATGCATCAGGTTTGGCAGGCGGCTTATTAAACCCGTCAAACACAAAATTAACAATCGCTGAAGCGAATACAGAAACTATTAAGCCAACGACAGCATATAAAATAGTACTCCTAGCTTTTGCAGCCTTCTGAGCATCACCACTGGAAAGTGCAAATAAAATACCACCAATGACTATCATAATAATCGAAATAGCACCGACAGCCATAAGTAGAACTTCAACAATAGTTTTTATAATGCCGTTCACCTGACCTTCACCGCTATCTTTATTTTGGCAATAGACAGAGTTTTGATTTTCCTCTGAGCAAATATTAATACCGTTAGCCGCAGACACCGCTGGAGTGAACACTCCAAGAAGCCCAATCATTAGTATTCCAGCCGTCAGGATTTTTGTAAAAATCTTCATCTTAAACCTTTCCTATAATATAACCTGTTATAGCAATCGCGTTAGCAATAATTACCAAACCGATGACTGCATATAGAATAGTATTCTTTGCGCTGGCAGTCTTAGCTGGATCGCCAGCAGATAGGGAATAATTTATCCCAGCAATAATCACAATAATAACAGCTACGACACCAGCCACCCAAAATGCCAAATTAACAAACTTCATAATATCTACACCATTATCCTTCGGCACACCAAGACTATCAGCACTCCCCAACAATCCAGCAAAAAATTCCATATATCTCATTTTATACTCCTATATTTGATGATATAAAGTTAACCAACGCAACAGAAGCTAGGGCAATAACCAAACCAATCGCGGCACTCATAATGGTCTTTCGCCCATGCGCGGCCTTATCTGGAGCGCCGTTACTGGTCATCATCAAGAAACCACCGTATATAATATATCCAACGGTCGTGTAACCAATAAGCTGCAGCAAATCATCAACGATATTAAGCGCGATTTTCCAGATAAAATTTGCCTGTGAATCAGCGTCTGAACCCGGATCTTTAATAGAACAGTCACCTTTCGTCAATCCATAATACCATGGCTTTAATGTTAAAATTTTACCTTTTTTATCACATTCATTAACTTTACTTTCAGCAAAAGAAGTATCCGGGAAAGTCATACTCACCCCAAACGACCCCATAATCATTAAAGACATTGCTATTATAATCTTTTTCATTAATCGAAAACTCCTCCTGGAATAATAAAGTTAGTAATTGCCACCATAAACGCAAACATTATTATCCCAATGACAGTATTCGTCCAAACTTCACGTGCTTTTTTTATCTTATCAGGACTACCTTCAGAAGTGGTATATAAGAATGCGCCATATATAACAGCGCCAACCGCCGCAACCAAAACTCCAGCGGTTAAGATTTTAATAACTTGTTTGATTATGTTGATAATTGCCGTGCTGCCTTCGCCTTCACAAGAAATAACAGAGGTTTCCGCGCCACCACAACTACCGACAGCTAAAGCTACTTTGGATATAAAAATGCTCCCTGCGATTACTGTTGCGATAAATATACGAATTACAATATTTCTTTTTGTCATAAAATTTTCTCTTATGCCTAAATTGTAAAATAGTCAAGCGAAAAAAGCAAACATTTTCCTTGAAAAGACAGAAGTAATCTGATAATATAAGGGATATTGATATGCGCTCGTAGTGAAGTTGGCCTATCACGCCTCCCTGTCACGGAGGAGATCGCCGGTTCGAATCCGGTCGAGCGCGCCACAGATATTTTCACCCTGACAGGGTGTTTTTTTATGGAAAATATTCCATATTTATTGCATTTTTGTACAATTTGTGTTATGATATCGCCAATTGGACTGGAAGGTCTAAGGAGTTTTTATAATAAAATATCTGACAATGTCAGAGGAAGGATCCCAAGCGTTATGGTTCGAAATCGTGAACAATTTAACCCAAGCGATTCAAAACTACCAAAAAAAATAATAGCACTATTTGGTGCGGCAGCATTCGCGCTTGGAGCAGCAGGATGTAATAATAGTGAAAGCTATAGTAAGCCAACTCCAGATACTACAACGTCTACGTCACAGGAAACACAGAATCCAACATCAACTTTAAGCCCAACTCCATCTCCTGAAGCCAGCACAACTAAGGCTGAGAAAGACATACCTCAAGAAATAATTGACAAATATAAAGACGTAAATCTATCTGACATCAGAGGTCTTTTAGAAAAAGAAAAAAGTGGTGAAGAAGTTAGCTATGGTGAATGGCGAGCTGATCTTGTTGATATTGTAAATAAGACTACGCCAGATGAAAACGCTAAAGTTGTCACCTATGAGAACGGACTAATAAAAACTACTCACGATAACCTTGCTAAAGATATGGACTCCGCCACTCTAAATAGTATCTACCTTATGTTTTATACAGGAGCAATATATAAAGATAGCCAGCTTTATAACTATCCATTATCAGCAAATGATGCGGAAGCACTTAAAAAACACGTACTAGACACGATGACTGGTCAAGCTAACAGTCTTTTTTCGGCTTTACTAGAACCTGGAAAAGATAACTATGCTCCTTTATTTAATATTACACCATCAAACCTCATATTAACCGTAAAATTTACAAACAGTGGTAAAAAAGACGGGGCGTATCCTACTTACGCGTTCGACCCTTCTTATAAAACAGACAAATGCTCTGTTGCGGGTAATATTGCTGACTGCAAAACGGAAGGTTATCCGCGTAGAGGGGTTGATACACCTGAAACCCAGATGGTTGTTAGTGTAGAACATGCCAACAACAAGGGTGATGAAATAGTCTCTACTGATGTAGTAGTTAGGGCGTTTACTGACGGCGCCCTCCCAGAAGATGTTAGCGATTTAGATAAGCCAGGCTTTGAACCTGCAAATAAAGCTTGGTATGATAATAGATTCAGTTTCGGTGATGAAGAGATATTCGCGACTGCCACAGTAGGAGGATTCGCAGTATTAACTGAAGATTCCTTCAACAAAAAATTTCTAATCCAAAATGGTAAGCTTATAGCGCCAAACGAGATACCTGGAATAGATAAACCAGAAAATTAATCCTTGCATAAACACCTTCATATGTGATTAAATGAAGGTGTTTATGTTTATGAGTGGGTACGATCGTAGAAATATCTTTAAGAATATAGTTTTATATTTGTGCGTGAGCGCCTTATTTATATTACCAATTTCTACATTATTAACCTCTTTACCTACATTTGCTGCCGGATATTTTGACAGTCTCGATACTCAAGGAAAATATAAGTTCTATGTTTATGCACGCGTCTTAAATGCATGTTTTACAAGGTCAGATAAATCCGCTAATGAGTTTAATAGTTTAGAAGAAATAGAAAAAGGCAACATTTGGAATGGATCCCCTTCGGCATATGTAGGAACTTTTCCAGGGTTTACGGGATATAACGGTTCTGGTGGGTATTTTCAGTGTAATTCAGAGTTAATAAATACTGCTATTAGTCAATTTAATATACAACCGAGAGGCAGAGCATCAGCTATAGAGGTGCTTCTTTGTGAAGTGGGATATAAAAGAGGGACTAAAAATAATGTAGATTCATGCATAAATAGTAGAGAAGGACCTTTTTACAGATCTATGAACGACAACGGAGATCAACTTGATACATATTCAGATAATAAAATATTTGAGGTGTTAGCACGTCTCTCTGGATATAAAAACGGGATAGAAAACTCCGATCCTAGTATAAAATATCTGGTTTCGAGGTCCATGATAAAAGGTTGCGTAAAAGACAATAATCCTCAACCTCAACGACACGACTCGAAAGATTGGGAAATACCAGATGTAGATGATAACGGAAATTTAACTAACTCATATTACCTGCCTGGCTACGGACAGGGTTATAATGTGGGCGGATCAAATAACCGTGAATGGCCACAGGATCATTATGACGCAAAAATTCCTGAATGGCAGTGTATGAATATCCATAAACGCCTAGTGGAGTCAGCTCCAAAATATCAAGAAGCTCTAAAACAGTCAGCCACAGACACTGCATGCGCGGGGCTGGCGGGGAAAGAGCTAGAGGCCTGTAAAGACGGAATAGAACATAAGGGTGATTCTGAATACTGCGGAACAAAGTATGCTGGTGATGAAGCAAGTATAAATGCTTGTAAACAAGGTCAGTCTGCTAAAATAGAAGTTCCAGCGGAAGGTGACGGAGAAGAACCAAAAAACTCCTGTGGTATTGATGGAGGTTTAGGCTGGCTAATCTGTCCCGTAATGACATTCGTAGCTAACATTAATGACGCAGCCTACGGTGCTATTTCTGGATTTTTAGACATAAAACCAGCTATACTCTCCAGTGGAGATAATTCTGGAGCAAAGCAAGGTTGGGATTTTTTCCGCAATATAGCCAACGCCATATTCGCAGTAATATTCTTATGGATTATATTTTCTCAAATCTCTAATGTTGGCGTTAGTAATTATGGCATTAAGAAAATCCTGCCTCGCTTAATAATAGGAGCTTTACTAGTTAATTTATCTTATTATCTTTGTCAGATTTTTGTAGACTTATCTAATATATTAGGGCATACATTAAAGGACGCCTTAGAATCTGGAGCGGGAGAGATAGGTACTACATCTGAAGCTGCAGGATGGGGTAGTGCCATCGCTGCCACCATAGTGGGTGTTGGCGGAGTAGCTGCATTTGCCGCCTTAGCTATTGGAATCCCCACTCTTGCTGCTGGATTCTTGGCGATTATGACAGTATTTATTATTCTAGTAGTTAGACAAGCAGGTATCATACTATTAATATCCATGTCTCCTATGGCCTTCGCGGCGTGGCTATTGCCTAATACAGAAGACTTATTTAAAAAATGGTTGAAAATGTTCAGGGGTCTGCTATTAGTATTTCCTATAATATCTTTGTTGTACGGCGCGGGAAAATTAGCTGGTGCAGTGTTAGCATCAAGTGCGACAGTTGATCCGAATAATCCAGACGAGACTCTGCATCTGGTTGCTTTAGCAGCCACTACTATGCCACTCATTGCCACTCCTTTCGTATTGCAAAACTCCTTAAGTTCACTGGGTAGTATCGGGGCAAAGATAGGAAAACTTAGTAGTGCCGCAAATGGTAACTTAAAGAATGCTGTAATGAATAAATCCAGAATTAGCGATGTTAA
>CAURDR010000003.1:0-82257 GCA_963523995.1 uncultured Candidatus Saccharibacteria bacterium
CAGCCATCAGCTCCGAACTCCTTTGGCAATTATGAAAGCAGAAACTGAATTTGCGTTAAAAAATCAGAAGGCGAATAAGGCGGAACTTACGGAAACTCTGGAAAGCAATTTGGAGGAAATAAATAAGTTGACTGAACTTACGGCGATGCTTCTGGAATTATCACGGACAGAAAATAAGTTGGCACTGGAAGATAAAAGTTTTAACTTGACGGAATTGATATCCGAACTCGTTCGCGAACGGAAAGCCGAAGCGCGAGTTAAAATGAATTGCCCAGAACACATAAATATTCCGCTTCATCACACCGCGACGCGAGAATTGTGCGCGATTTTGCTCGACAATTCATTGAGACATAGCCCGAAAAATTCTGTGGTAAAAATTTGCATCATTCCATCGAAACAAAACATCACCGTCAACTTCATCAACGACGGCACAATCTCGCAACAAACTCTGCCACACGTTTTTGAGCGATTTTTCCGCGGCAGCCAAAGCACAAAAGGCTACGGATTAGGATTGCCGTTAGCGGAACAATTAACAAAAGCACTGGGCGGACAAATCTCTGTTAGCACCTCAAAAAACTCAACCATTTTCACAATTTCCTTGCCGATTCTGTAAATTTTCAGCTATTTTTCAGAATTAGATGTTGTAATAGGATTGTTGATTGGCAAAATTGCCGATCCGAAAGGGGAAGTATGAGTACGACATTTTTAAGTAAAAAAGGATTTAAGGAACTGCAAAAGGAAATTTCTGGACTAGAGATTTCAGAGAAAGCGCTCACGTTGGAATTGAAGGAAATTGGGCGTGCCAAATCGCGTGATGACAAATTACGCCGCAACGATGTAATTACGCAACTGGAAAATATTCAATCAAAAATCTTTATGAAGAAGGATATTTTACGTCACGCTAAGCCGCTGCCAAGGAAGCGCGATCGATTGAAAATTGCTATCGGCTCAGTCGTGGATTTGGTGGATCAGCAAGGAAAAATTTTCCGCTATACGCTGGTTCATAGCCTGGAAGCAAACCCTCTGGACGGGCGAATTTCCGTGGATAGTCCGCTGGGAAAAAGTCTACTGAATCACAAAAAATCCGAAACTGTTTCCTGGAAAAATGGCTTGGCAACCAGACAGCTACAAGTCGTCAAAATTAGCTAATCCGAATTGTCCACCACGACAGTTTAGCTCTCACTGGCGAGTGGGAGCTTTTTTATTTTTAATAGTATTTTATTTTCGTTTCTGAAATTTAATATAAAAACAAAAAATCGCCCGTTAATGCCTGTTCAAATTTGGCTGGCATAAAAATACGACAATTGAACCTTGCAACAATAAGAAGCCTTACTCGCTCATAAAGGTTTATGAATACATAAAAGCCGACTTGCCAAAAACACAAAGACAACTAGAGAATATAAATAAACCAAATACGATATTTACCCTAAAGCTTATTTAGTTTTGCTAGATATTTTTATTGCTTCTTTTATTGCCGACAACTCTTTAGTAATCTTCTGAAGACCAGTAGTTAGAGGCGAATGGTCTGCGATGATTCTACCGCCAGTAGTTCTTAAGTCAACAGTTTGTTTACAGGAATAATAATTGTTATCCTCATCACAAAAAGAGATTGTGACTTCAACGGGCTTTCCGTTGCCTATATCATCAGACTCATAATGACAAAGAAAAAGGTATTTTTCATCACCCACCATTTGGGAAATTTTTAAGGTAGACAAGCTATCTTTTAGGGAGCTAAATAGTTCAGAGTTCTTCTTGGAACAAGAGACTTCAAAGGCTACGTCTCTTGCAGTATTACTACTCACATTACGAATATAAATATCAGCAATATAGCCACCAAGTGGAGAAAATAACAAATCTATTTTAGGCTTCTTTGAATCTCTAATAACTTGTTTAGTTATTATATTAGACACTATAACCGCAATGCACGATACCATAGCAATTACAGCACTTATTATTGATACTACATCTCCAACCGACATACCGAAATTATATCATATCCTCCCTTTAAAATGATATAATATAATCTAATACGAGCGACACTCAAGACCAGCCAAAGAACGATGAAATGCCAAGCCAAGAATCACCGCAAGACACTTCTAATCAAGACCTTAGAGTGGTTGTAGATAATAACGGTGAAAAATATATCAGAGCTGGAGAAGCTGAAAGGCTACCGAATAGCCCCCTTATAGCACCCGCTGGATTTCCAGAATAAGCTGTAAACGCACAAGTAGCCTAAATTTTCGCAAGCCTCAAAAATAGGCTTTTTGTCATTGCCCAACAAGACAACAAAAATTAGAATTAAAAACAGAGGTAGCGTAATGTTGGTAAAAATCACCAACCCAACAAACTATTTTGTATCAACTTCATTGCGAATATTAGTGTTGACATAGCCACGCTTTGCCATTGCTTCGTCAAAAGTCTTATCCATATACATCAAATCGCCAATCCAGCCGAACATTAACAAATTACAAGATATACTACGCAAAATAATGCCTTTTGTGTTACCGATATAAAACCTATTTATTGGGAAGAAAAAACTACACCAAGTCAATATTTTGTATGTTTTGCGGTCTTTCATTATAGCTCAGCTATTTTCTTAAAGGTTAGTTGTGGAGAGTTAACGATTTGGACGCTTTCATCTTTGCCAATAGTTACTTCAACTTCTTTTTTAGCCTTGCCATTAAAATCATCTTTTCCAGCGGTTAGTAGATAAGATTTACCCTCAACATAATCAAGCGTTTCGGGGTAGTCTTTGTTGTTGCTATCAATTTTTATTTGGTCTTTTACGATGAAGAAACTTGCCATTTTCTCATAGGTCGTAGTTACCTTGTATTTACCACTAGGCAATTTGTAAAGATATTTACTAGCTGGAGTGTCGCTATTTGCGTTTAAGGTAACCTCTTTGCCATATTCTCCAGTAGTTTGACCGGTGATTGTATAGGAAGCTAAAACAGCTTCTTCTTTTGATGAGTTAACTGAACTTGAAGTGCCTTGTCTGTCTTTGTCGTTGCCTGTAACGCCATTTATTACAGCAGACCCGACAAACAAAACCGCAAACACAATTGCGTAAAACTTCCAGTTTTTATAGAACTCTTTTGACTCTTTCATTTTATTCCTTTCTCGATTATTTCTATTTAGTGTCATTTTTACCCGACGACCGCTAAAATTGCGACCGACTTTGCATACAGATTTAGACAATAAAATTATATCACATGACACTAGTTTTTATATGCTTTTTAGATAAACCAAGATTTTGTTGAACCAAATTGCGATATAATATAATTATGGTTAGTCAAAACAACGATATTCGACCTACAAAAAAAGAACAAAAAGCTCTAGAGCCATTTTTTAATCGATTTTACACGCTATATGATGAAGTAACATCAAATGATTTTATGAACGAGAGCCCAGAGCTAAGATTTTACAAAATAAAAGAACTATTCTTGCTATATATAGAAATGACAAATTATGAGTTAATAAAAAAATACTTAGACTGGGTTAGGCATGGCGGTAGACCAATTTTTGACGGAATAATTGCAGGTGATCTTTTTTCATGCATACGGAACATTTTCTCTCATTATCCACTATTCAATAATTGGAATGATGTTTATATAGATAAAGATTTGGCGACATGGCATAAAAAAGGCAGTATAGACAAATTCTTATCTAATTGTGGCAAAATCAAAATTGACGATAAAGCCCAAGTTAAATACCGAATTTGGCAATATGAAGCTAAAAAAATGACATATTTCTCTGTAAATCTCAACAATGATTACAAAAATAACAAGAAAGTATTTCTTCACGATATAATACAAGAAAATATGGGTATACTTTTCTTCGCAGAAATGATGAAAAGAATAGTAGATGTAGCCATTGAAAACCCACCTCAGTCAAAAATAGACATTATGTCACAAGTATATATTGCAAAAGACATTTTATGCGATTAATAAATAATAAAAACAACGTAAATAACGAGACACCACATAGAGGTAGCGACGCTCTTTTTTAATTGGATGATATAGTAAAACCATGAGTAAACTCCACCTACACATCGCTAACGCCAACCAAACTTTCACCGATGCCGAAATTGCCATATTCAAAAATACAGCGCAACAAGCCGAGACTTTTGTTTCGAGCGAGTTCGCGCAGTTTGATTACGAAGTTGATGTAATTGTCACTACACCTTCGTTTATGCTGCCAACTATCGCCGAGGACGGAATCGCTGGCAAAACGCTTCATTCGCGTTTGATTATGATTTCTGTTGATAAAAGCCAGCACGGGGTTAGCGAAGATTTTATTTTCGAAACGATTTGCCACGAAATGTCGCATTCGCTGCGTTGGGAAAAACTGCCTGAATATGCCGAAACTATGTTTGATGGGATGATTTTGGAGGGCTTGGCGGTCGCGCTAGAAGAGGAAGCGATGATTAAACTCGGACGGCGAAACCAACAATTTTTCTTGAGAGAAATGCAGAAAACTTCTCAAGCTGAAATTGACAAGATAATTGCCGCACTACAAGGCAATTTTGAAGACAAGATTTACGATTATACCAAAATATTTTTCACCGGCGATGATATTTTGCCGCGCTGGGCGGGGTATAAACTTGGGTATTACTTTGTGAAGCAATACCTACATCAAACTAGTCAGACTATCGCACAGGCGACTTTGGCAAGTTACAAGGATTTTACCCTATAAATTGAAGAGTCCCCGTCGTGATATGAAGCGGAAGGAAAACGAAAAGGGATTGTCTAACGATCGGCAGATTGACCTCCTGGGGAACAAGTCTCTCCTAGAAAAGAGAATTAATATTCGCGCGTCTGATTATAGATTTGAAGACAAAACTAAATATTACCAGGGTTTTGTCAATAGTAGAGGACGGTACATAGGCAGAACAGAAAATCTTGAGCTCAAGAATATAAGCAACGTTTATAAAAAATTCGGAGAAAAAGAAATTGTCGAGATGACTAATTTGTTTATTGACGATTTTATGAATTTACTAGATAAAAATGGCTTGATTGCCTAAAAACAAAAAATCGCCCAAAAGAGCGATAATTTATGCCTGTCAAATTTGGCTGGGACGGCAGGATTCGAACCTGCGAATGCTGGGACCAAAACCCAGTGCCTTACCACTTGGCGACGTCCCACTATTGCCAGGACAATGACGATTATAGCACGCCAGACAGAAAAAATCCACACATCCTGATATAATATAACCTAATGAGAAAACAAATTTTTGAGACTTTAAGATTGGAAAAAATCGTTGGCGGCGGGCAAGCCATCGGGACACTTGACGACGGCCGCAAAGCGTTCGTCTGGGGAGGGCTGCCAAAAGAACTTGTAACGATTCGCGTGACAAAGAAAAAATCGCACTTCGTCGAAGGAATAGTGACGGAAATTATCGAGGAAAGTCCAGAGCGAATTACGCCGAAGGATGAAAATAGCTATTTAAGCACCAGCCCTTGGCAAATAATGCCGATGTCCAGCGAGCAATCGTACAAAGCGTCGCTAATCGAAGAGGCTTTTTTACTTCACAACATCACATTGCCTGAAAAAATCAAGGTATTTTCTGACGGCGTAGAATTTAATTATCGCAACAAAGTCGAGTTCAGTTGGTTCGGCGACAAAACGGACGACGAAAAAGAAACTTTGGACTTGGCATTTTTCAAGCGTGGCGGCAAGGGAAAAGTTGTCGTCGACGGAACCAGCTTGGCGCATCCGAGCATAAATAAATTGGCAATTGAAATCCGCGACCTCTTAAGGACAAAATCAGTCACTGCCCGTCAATTAAAAACTCTCTTAATTCGCTCAGACCAACAAGGAAACGCCGTTTGGCAATTGTACGTAAAAGATAAGATAGAAAACCTGATTTCCGACGATGAAGCCAAATTACTATCAGCCGCGGGTGGCGAAATAATCTATTCCGACCCCAAAAGCCCAGCCAGCAGAATCACCGAACGCTTGAACAAATTCGGCGACACAACACTGAGCGACACGATTTTAGGCATCGCCTTCAACTACGCCTGCGAAGGATTTTTCCAAGTCAACATTCCCGTTTACGAAAAAGCCCTGAGCGACATGAAAGCGTGGATTAATTGCAATGAAAAAATGCCGACACTCGACCTTTACTCTGGTGTTGGGACAATCGGTTTGACAATTGGCGGAGATGATGTGACGCTCGTGGAAATTAACGAGCATGCCGTCGCGGAAATGCAGAGGAATATTGCCAAGCTGAATCGACCGAATGCCAAGGCGATTTTGGCGCCGAGCGAAAAATCTCTGGAATATATAACGGGCGAGCAAATTGTCATCGTTGATCCGCCGCGCGCTGGACTTCACGCGGATGTTACTAATAGACTATTGGAGACAGCGCCACCTCGGATTATTTATCTGAGCTGCAATCCCGTCACGCAAGCGCGAGACGTCAGCCTACTTCAGGAAAAATACGAAATCGTGCATCATCAAGGCTACAATTTCTTCCCGAGGACGCCGCACATTGAGCACTTGGTTATCCTTGATAATAAGTAAATCGGCTAGCGCGTTAACGCTTAACGTGGAACATCAGTAAATTTGACACGGACTCGTGTCGCTGATATAATATTACCACTAATGTAAAGAAGGAGTTTTATATATCATGACAGAAATACCCAAATCATCATCGCAGGAATTGCCAGACGGACAAAAAGCAACTGGCTGGGACAGCTTAGTAGACTACGACAATGGAGATTCCGACTACACTCATCACAGTCCATTTGGAGAAGTTCCAGCAATTAACGGAAACGATCTTCTCGACAGCGGAGTGTTCTTCGGCGATGCAATAGCGCTGACGCAAAAATACACTTCAACCAGCTCAGAAACTCCAGAGGAAAAGCAAGTATTATTAAATCTTGGCGATGTCTATGTGCTCGTGGGTAAAGATTCTGATCCAAATAAACTAAAAGCAGCCTGGGCGCGAGCTATGCGCGGACACTATGATCAACAGATAACTTTCACTGAAGACATTACTGATACGGTTGAAAGTTATCCGCTAGTAACAACCACCCTAGACAACATACCAAAAGAAATCCTTGAAGCTGAAGCAGCGGAAGACGAGGCAAAGCGCCGCGCCGGAGATGAAGAAATTCAGCAAGCAGACGCTATTATTAACAGGGAAAAAGACTACCGAAGATTGAAAGATAAAGTATGGGATGTAAAGCTTACTTTTGGTGAAGGAGACGAAAAATATACAACCAACGTCTACGGTGACAAACAAAAGCAACCAGAGGAGATTCCGTTTGACTCGGCATCCGAAGCTAAGATTTCAATGCAACGCACTTATGCCATACTGTGGGCAAAACTTATGCAGAAGCACCTTAATGAAGGTGAAGGCGAAAAAGTAGCTGACGTAGCAGAAGAATCTCTTAATGAGATGGGTATCGCTCTTTCTGAAAAACATGAAAATCTATTTGTTACAGATATCTGTTATGAGCTAGATGCCATATACAATTGGGAGCATCGCGCCGAGCTAAAGGATTGGTATAATGAAAGACTTTGCGAGGATATAGAGCCGCTTCCAAAAGAAGCTAGATAAACCAGGACTGTCAAGAATGATCCGGCAGGCATACGATATTTGCCTGCCGGCGTTTTTTATGGCGGTTATACTTTTTTCTGGCATTCATTAGCAGTTAATTTTTTGCCAGCGCGGCGGGCTAGCCACCACTGAGCTAGGGCGGCGATGACAACCACGGCGATGCCCGGCCAGAGCAGAGTAATATTCGGCACGGTAAAGTCGAAGAAATCGCGCAGGAATCCAAAGCCAAAGCTTCCAGCCGCCACAATAATCACCGACAGAAGATAAAGCAAGCGAGCGCGCTTGGCGGATTTATCGATGGTTACGTCCAGCATAATTCCCACCAAGAACACCAGATATACGCCAAACAAAGTCGCGGCAAGCACCGTCATCGTTGCGACTTCTGCAGCGTGACCAGGGAACATAACAGAGGTAATCCAATAGGTGAACGCGACAGTCACGCCAGTAATTAAAGCAATCGGCGTAACAGCCAGCAAAGTATCATGCCAGAATCGCTTCGGATTTATTCGATGCTTCGGCACTGGCGGAAACAGCGTCCACATAAGAGTCGGCATAGTCACCAGAAAAATATTCATAAACGTAATGTGGCGCGGCGAATACGGATAATTCATATTGATGAGAATCGTCGCAAGAAGAAGTGTCACGCCGTAAATAATTTTATGGAAAAACAGAACAGCGATAACTTCGATTGCTTGCATAATTTGATTGCCCAATTTCATCCCCATCGGAAGGGAAGTGAACGAATTGTTGAGCAATATAATGTCGGAAACTCGACGCGATGCTGGAGCGCCCGCGTACATCGCCACACCGAGGTCTGCCTTTTTCAGAGCCAGAGCGTCATTCACGCCGTCGCCAACCATGCCAGTGAATTTTCCGGATTGTTGGAATCTGTTTATTAAACGCTCTTTTTGGTCTGGCAAAACTCTGGCAAAAATCGTGTAAGTGTCGGCCGCATTGTTAAATTCATCTTCGCTAAGTGCCGCCAAATCTTCGCCTAAAATCGCCTTTTCTGGATGTTTAATTCCAGCTTCTTTGGCGATATATTGAACTGTGCGCGGATTATCACCAGAGATTACGCGAATAGTTACGCCTTGGCGCTGCAAAAAATCCACCGTTTCAACAACGCCATGACGCAGGGAGTTGCGCAGAATAACCGCACCAATTGCCACTCCAGAACCGTTTTTCAAGTCTTTCAATTTGGTTTTATCGTCCGAAAATTCAGCCAACATCAACACGCGCAAGCCATTATCAGCCCAATCATTCAGCTTTTCCTGAGTTTCCTTATCTACTGGCGCCAACTTCGACACAAACTCTGGCGCACCCATCATCAAAGTCCGAATTTCACCGTCAATATTCGCCCTCACGCCAGCCATTTTACGCGCTGACGAAAACGCCATCACTTCCAGAACTTTCGCATTTTTTGGCGACGCAGCTTCCGCCAAAATTGCACGACCAGTGATATTTCCGCCGCTGGTTTCATGAGCAATTAACGCCGCAAAACTCGCGATGTCAGAGTCAGAATAGCCATAATCATCACTGAACGCCACGACTTTTTCAAGCGTCACTTCATCGCTAGTCAAGGTGCCTGTTTTATCTACAGCCAACAAATTCAAAAGCGCCATCGCTTCAATTGCTGACAATTTTTGCGGCAAGACTTTCGCCTGAGCTAATCGCAGTGAGCCAAACGCCAGAAGCAGTGAACTCGCCAATAACAGACCTTCTGGCACGACCGTAACCGCCGCCGAAGTGATGGTTTTTAAGATGACGACGACGTTATCGCCAGAGAAATAATAGACGATAGCAATGAGTAGTGACAGAACAATTGCGCCGTAAGTCAAGAAGTAAATTGCGCGCCAAATCGCCAATTGCAGAGGCGTGAGTTCTGGTTTGTAACGTTTCAGAACTTGGCTAATCGCGCCAGCTTTCGTGTCGTCACCAATCGCAATTACTCGCGCCGTACCTTCACCAGCCAAAACCGTCGTCGCCGCCAGCACGACATCGCCGTCCTTTTTCTCAATCGACGCAGACTCGCCAGTCAACATACTTTCATTCAGCTCCAAGCCTTTTGACTCAATAACTTTCGCGTCCGCCGGTAGTTCATCGCCAGCCTGAATAAGAATTTCATCGCTAATTTTAAGCTCATCATAACCGACCTCGACAACATTTCCATCTTTCAACAATCGAGCTTTCGGCGCGCTCATCAGCTCCAATTGCCGCAAAACTCGCTTAGCCCTTAACTCCTGAATAATGCCAATCGTCGAGTTCACGACAATCACCACCGAGATAAACCACGCATCACGATATTCGCGAACATAAACCAGCGCGCCAGCCAGCAGAAAAATCACCACGACAATAGGTGAGAGCAGATTCCGCTTAATAATGTCCAAATAGTCGCGCATTAGCTTGTCCGAATCCTTCTGTAACTGAACCTCGCGCCAACTCGCCAATTTCCGTACGCGTCAGAATCGAATTGATATATCTCGCCATTTTTCACTTCAGAAATCAAAACCAAGGCGGGATTATACGGCGCCAAAGTTTTATAAAAATGCAAATCTTCATCCGTGACGTGCCTTCTTCCAGGAAAAACTTCGCGGAATTTGCGCTTGCCGATGTCTTCAAAATATCGCGGCTGACCTTTTGGTGGAAGAAATAGTTCCGCCCGCATGCCCATCCGTGAAATTATCTTTTTAACGTCAGATAAAATCAACGGCGAAGTCGCCTCCAAATACATCATCAGCTGCTTTTTATTCGTCAAAAACACCGACGCCTTAGCCGTGCGACTAACATCAGCGTGCCACAAAATTATCGATTGAACATCAATTGGAAAACCAAATTTTTCCTTAGCAATTCGCTCCAGTGCCAGCTCGTCGTACGTCGCCTTATTCATAGATAATATTTTACCATTTTTTTATGAGGTGCGCGAGATGGCAAAGATGTGAAATCTAATAACCAAACTGTCTGGTCGATTCAACTGCTTGACGGGAAATATCCAAGTGGCTTTTACCCTTAAACGCGTCTTCTGGATGTTTTTCATTCACCCTCTTAATACTGAATCTACAACCCTAGACGAATTCTGTAAATAGCAATTTTGATATCGCGCTCTGAAGTCTGCCAGCATGGTAAAATAAAACTATGGATTTCAATACTCGTTACGCTAAATTAAACGATAATCAACGGCAAGCAGTCGACTACATTCACGGATCGCTTTTGGTAATTGCTGGACCAGGAACGGGGAAAACCGAGCTTCTAAGTATGCGCACCGCCCAAATCCTGAGACAAACAGACACTTTGCCGAACAGTATTTTATGTCTAACGTTTACCGAAAGTGGCGCCACAAATATGCGACAACGACTCCGCCAGATTATCGGTGAGGACGCGTATAAAATTGCGATTCACACGTTCCACAGCTTCGGCACAGAAATCATCAATCAACATCGCGAGTATTTTTTCCGTGGCGCCGACGCTCAACCGGTCGACGAATTGACGCAATATCAAATTATTTCTGGAATACTCGAAGGACTTGATTGGCGAAATCCATTAAGCACGAAAAACAACGGGGAATTCGTTTATATTAAAGACCTCATTCGCATTATTTCCGAGTTCAAGCAAAGCGGTTTAACGCCGTCAGAATTACGGGCAATTATTGAGGACAATCAAAGTACAATCGCCGAAATCGCGCCAGATATTCAGCAAGTATTTTCCGCCAAAATATCGAAAAAGACAATCGAAATGTTCGCGCCGATAGCTGAGAAAATTGCCAATTTAGCCGCCAAAAACCCTGACAAGAAAAACTCAAAATTACCAGCCTCAATCACGCCATATGCCAATGTTTTGGCGCTGAGCATTGTGCATGCCACTCAAGAAGCAATTGACGAAAACTCAACCAAGCCGCTGACCGCTTGGAAAAATAAATGGTGCGAAAAAAATGCCAATAGCGAATTTGTCCTGAAAGATTTTACCGCCGCAGAAAAATTATCCGCCGCAATTGACGTTTACGAGAAATACGTAAATATTTTATCCGAACGCTCGTTATTTGATTACGACGATATGATTTTATCCGTTATTCAAGCTTGCGAATCTCACCCAGAACTGCGCGCAAATCTCCAAGAGCAATTTCAGTTCATCATGGTCGACGAGTTCCAGGACACGAACTTGGCGCAACTTCGATTGCTGTTCAATTTGACCAGCGAGAACGACGACAATCCAAACATCATGGCGGTTGGCGACGACGACCAAGCAATCTTCAGCTTCCAAGGCGCAGATGTGGGCAACATCCAGCGTTTCCGCCAGCATTATCACGACCCAAAAATTATCGTTTTGACCGACAATTATCGTTCCGCCGAGAACATTTTATCCTCAGCGCGGGACGTCATCACTCAAGGCACGGATCGATTGGAAAACACGATTGACGGACTATCAAAGCAATTGACCGCACACGCAAATAGCGAAGGCTCAAAAGTCGAAATCCAAGAATTCTCATCTGTTAGCGAAGAGCGAGCGGGAATTGCCAAACAAATTGCCGAGCTGATAAAAAATGGCGAGAAACCAGAAAACATCACGATTATTGCGCGCCACCATAAAGAGCTCATTGAAATTCTTCCGCATCTTTATAAGGAAAATCTTTTTGTCAATTACGAGCATCACGATGACATTTTGGAGCAAGATATAATCCAGATTCTGGACAAATTAGCGCGAACTATCGTGGCGATTAGCCAGAATAATTTGGACGTTGCCAATAGTCTACTACCGGAAATTACGACTCATCCAGCGTTTGGATTTTCCGCACTGGACATCTGGAAATTAAGCCTTCAAGCTTACAAAAATCGGCAATTGTGGCTGGAAAGTATGTTGGCGAATAGCGTATTTAAGGAATTTGCGGAGTGGCTTTTGGAGCGCGCTAAAGACGTGCCGAATCTACCATTGGAAGAGCAATTGGACAATTTATTAGGCTTAACTAACGATGAAAGCGGCGACCTTCAGGTCAATTCTCTCGCCAATTTCTATTTCTCGCCAGAAAAGCTAGATAAAAACCCAGAAGCATATCTGACAATTCTGGAAAGTTTGCGTACTTTACGCCAAAAACTTCGCGATCGAATTACCGATAAAAACCCAACTCTGGAAGACTTTTTGGAGTTTATTGACCTGCATATTTCGACAAAAACTCGCTTAACGCAAATTCGCACGCACGCAAGTTCACTCAGCGGCGCCATAAATTTGATGACCGCTCATAAATCCAAAGGTTTGGAATTTCCGCACGTTTTCGTGATTGGGGCAATTGACAGCGCTTGGGGTGAAAAAGTCCGCACACGCAGCCGAGCTATCCGATATCCCGCAAACCTCCAGCTTCAGCCAGCGGGCGCCACTTACGACGAACGACTTCGGCTATTCTTTGTGGCGATGACTCGCGCCAAAACCACATTGACCATGACTTATTCCCAAACCAACGATTCTGGCAGCGACACGATAATCGCCAGTTTCTTGACGAATTGCACGCCGACCATCATTCCAACCAGCGATGATCCAGCTGAACAAATTGAACTCGCTGAAACCGACTGGACGACACGACTAACTTCGCCGATTGTTCCGGAATTAAAGGACTTATTGGCGCCAGCGCTTGAAACATACAAACTTTCTGCGACGCATTTGAATAATTTTCTCGACGTTTCACGTGGCGGACCGCAGAATTTCTTATTGAACAATTTGCTACATTTTCCATCCGCCAAAAATTCCGCCGCAGCTTACGGAACCGCGATTCACAGCAGCCTTCAGCAAGCACATTGCTCATTCAGCGCCGATCACCAATTGCCAAGCACCGAACAAATCCTCCAATTTTTCCAAAAATCCCTCGAGAGCCAACATTTGCCAGCGGACGATTTTCAATTGTATTTAGACAAAGGGAAGTCGGCTTTGACTGCGTTCTTAAACGCCAAATCTTCAGATTTTCATGATACGGACTTGGCGGAATTAGACTTTTCAAACCAAGGCGTAATTATAGATAACGCCAGATTGACTGGTAAACTTGACGTTGTCGACATCGACAAGCAAAATAAAACCATCTTCGTAACGGATTATAAAACTGGCAAGCCAGCGCATTCTTGGAAAGGTTCGGCTGATTACGAGAAAATCAAACTTCATAAATATCGTCAGCAATTGATGTTCTATCAGCTGCTGGTCGAGCATTCACGCGATTATGGCAATTTCACGTTTACTGGCGGGCGATTACAATTTGTCGAGCCAGACATGAAGACCGGCGATATTCTTAGCTTGGAAGATACATTCTCCAGAGAAGAGCTGACTGAATTTACGCAACTGATTGAGATTATTTGGCAAAAAATCACCACGTTAGATCTGCCGGATATTTCTGGCTATTCGGCGGATTATAAGGGAATGTTGCAATTCGAAAAAGACCTTCTGACGGGCGAAATATAAAAATATTCTGATATATTGTTGCATTTTTTTATAGTTAGTGTTATTATAGTAAACGCTTTCGTTGACGAAGCTAACTTCTCGGCTTGGTGTCGCAAATGACACCAAACCCTGACCATGCTTCGCACAAAAGCATGGTCTGAAAGAGGGGTTAGTTCCTTTCTATTGCCGCAACTCGCGGCGGAGAGGGGGTGAAACCCCATGACCTATACCGATGACGATCACCAGGCCGCCCTCCAGGCGGCCCGGAATGGCCAGGCTACCGCCGAACAGGAGCGCAAGCTCCAGGAGGCGGCTCGTCAGGCCGGATCTCGCGGCGACGAAGCTCGCCGTGCCCTGCAAGGCAAGAAATAAAATCTTGCCTTGAAAAAAAGACGGTTCGGGTGTGCGTCCGAAACCTGCTGACCTCTGTGGTCAGCAAAGGGCGTCCGTCCGCCCCCGGGTCAGGTTCGCCCAGCCGGTAGTCCGGAAAAGAATCAAGGGACATATAGCTCTAAATGGCAGAGCACCCGCCGCGTCGACAACGATGTCGGCGCAGTGGGAGGTTGCGGGTTCGAGTCCCGCTGTGTCCACTGAGATGACACAGCGACGTGTCATCTCTCCCCACCGGGTTCGCGAGATTCACTCGTGGTAGTCGATTTCAGCGTTGAAATCAACTCCGAGCAGAACCGCTTGAGCCCCACCCCCCTCATTCTCAAAGACGAGAGTGAGGGGTTTTCTCCTTTTTGTGATAAAATAACAGAGATGACATCGTTTTGGAATGATTTACCACAGCCATTTTTTATATTGGCACCAATGGAAGCCGTCACCGACGTCGTGTTTCGTCATGTCGTGAAACAGGCTGGCGCGCCAGATATATTTTTCACTGAGTTCGCAAATGCTACCGGCTGGGTTCACGCTGGCGACAAAGCCATAGCTGGGCGACTAATTAAAACCGACGATGAGCAGCCGCTGATTGCGCAAATCTGGGGTGGCGAGCCAGGGGATATGGAAGCTTTTGCTAAGCACTGCGCGGAACTTGGTTTTAACGGAATTGATATCAATATGGGATGTCCCGCCAAATCTGCCATTAAAAGCGGTGGCGCAGCTCTGATCCGCCGACCCGACATAGCGATAGCTGCAATTGACGCTGCCAAAAAATCTGGATTGCCAGTTAGCGTAAAAACTCGGCTGGGCTATACTTACGTCGACGAGTGGCGCGAGTGGCTTACGACAATTCTCAAGCAAGACATTGTGAATTTGACAATTCATCTGCGCACCAAAAAAGAGATGAGTAAAGTTGCGGCGCATTATGAATTGATTGACGAGATTGTTAAACTGCGCGATGAAATTGCCCCGCAAACACTCCTGACTATCAACGGCGATATTCGCGACAGAGAACATGGCTTGGAAATTGCCAGAAAACATCCCGGCGTGAATGGAATTATGATTGGGCGAGGCGTTTTCAGTGATCCGTTTTGCTTCCGCGAGTCGAAAACTGACGCAGAGAATCATAAGGAAGAACTGTTGGCGCTCCTTAATTATCACTTGGATTTGTTCGATTCTTACCAGCCGATTTTAGGGCGACCTTTTGAAACGCTAAAACGTTTTTTCAAGATTTATATTCGCGATTTTGACGGCGCAAAGGAGCTTCGGGAGAAATTGATGCACACCACGACGACCGACGAGGTGCGATCAATACTTGCACACAACGATCATCCACATTATACTTATTGACATGACAACAAAAAAACAAAAAAACAAAAACTACAAAAACAACAGGCCATAGACACATGGATCGTCATAGCATTATGGGTAAGTGCTATCTGGTTCTCGCTCGCACGCGGATTCATTACTGGCATCGGCGGTTGGGTACTAGCACTACTTGGCCCGTGGGCGCTTATTGTTAGCTGTATCTGTCTTGCAATCATCTCCCGACAAATGAAAAAACGCCATGCATCAAAAGACCATCTCACCACAATAGTACGTGTTTCCTTTATCGTCATGTCAATCTCATTATTTATCTGCGGCCTTGCAATGCCTGATTTTAGCGACATGGAGACCTTTTCAACATTATCCGTGTATACAAACAACGCTATTTCATTTGAAACATCAAAAACTATCGCCATTATCTCAGGGTTTGTAGTGGTTCTGTCTCTATTCGTGGCTGTTACTTTTGGTATCGCTGAAGACAGAGAATAGACGACGGAAGACGTCGCTATTTAGATTAGTATTAATTAGAGTCTTAGTACTATACGCAAATTGATTGAAAAAGTATAGATAATATTATATAATATAAATATGTTATCCTCAGAAATGCGCGCATGCGGCATACTACATCAGGATCAGCCAAGGAGAAAACTGCGTACGGCAATAGAAAACATACCCAGCGGACAACTACTCATAGTAAACAATACACCACTGAGTAGCGTTACTCGCGGTCAAAGACTTACATTTACTCCCGTTGAAGATTATTATACAGGACGACGGGACGCAACAAGTGGTATCATGTTCGGAAACATGTCAACAAATGACATAGAAATACCTGTAGCAATTAAGCCTCATGACAATATCGCTTCTGCACTTTCAGAATTTTGTATTACACAACATCTTATTAGTGAAGGACATATTAAACCGTACCAACCACTAGGATTTTTATCAGGCAGAGATTCAATATATACACTATCCGCATTCGAAGGCGATGTTGTGAGCTGTGACACGATTACCGACAGCACAGATATTCCTAAAAAGATACAAAAGGTTCTACTTGTGGGAGCAGCGACACTCGCGAGGCTACATAAATCGGGAGTTGCACATGGCGACGCGCAAATTAAAAATACTGCATTCAGTGTAAAGACAGGGGAAGAGCGAGCAATAGACCTAACCTCCTCTTATTTTGATAAAAACGGTCGCGGCATCACTGATGACATGCATTCGTATATAGATACATTACCTGATTACATTAGTCCATCACTGGATAATAAGTATATCGAGAAATATTTTATTGATCCATACTTATCTCTAGTCGCTGGTGCACTATCAAAAAAGCAACAGAATAGTGTTCATCGCGTTACTAATAATCTATGAGTAAATCTGTATATACCTTTCAATCTTCACGCCCAGTTTAAGGCACAAAAAACAAAACCCCGACGATATTGGCAGGGTCTTGTCCAATTATTTACGCGCTCAAACCTAGCGTCGTCGCTTACGCCTATGAAGATCGGCAACCTTCAATCGCACCATATGACGATCGATAAGCTGCTTAGCTTTCTCGCGCTCAACTTGATCGCCAGCTTCATCACGCGCCTTAATAGCACGCTCCAGAGCCTTCTGAGTTTCCGCCTCGATGATGTCATCGCCGTGATCAGCTTCATCAACCAGAATCTGCACCGACGAATAGTCAATTTTTACCACGCCACCAGAGATTGCGAAATATTCCAACTGATTATCAGAATCTTCTTTATGTCGACGCACGGTAATTACGCCGTCCCGCGCAATCGTCACTAGCGGCTCATGGCTTGGGAAAACGGAAATTTCGCCGTCAGTAGTCGGAATTGACACCGAATAAACTTCTTCGTCAACCTTCGTACCGACAAGTGTGACTAATGACAATTTCATGACTATTTAGCTTTCTTTTTAGAATGTTTTTTAGCCTCGGCAGATTCAGCTTCAGCGTCGCGAGCGACTTGGTCAGCCAACGTACCCTGAACCATATAGAACCAGTTTTCAGGTTTATCGTCGTATTTACCAGCCAAAATGTCGGAAGCGTCGCGAATGGTATCTTCCAATTTAACGTAAACTCCTGGATTTCCAGTAAACTTCTCAGCTACGTGGAATGGCTGTGCCAAGAATCGCTGAATACGACGAGCGCGAGCAACAATCTGCTTCTGATCGTCCGACAATTCTTCCATACCAAGAATAGCGATGATGTCCTGAAGCTCTTTATATTGCTGCAAAATTCTCTGAACCTCACGCGCCACGCGATAATGCTCTTCGCCGACAATTTCTGGATCAAGCGAGTTTGAACTGGAGTCCAAAACGTCAACCGCTGGATAAATACCGATTTCCGTCAATGCACGATTCATCACAATTGTAGCGTCAAGGTGAGCAAAGGTCGTGGCAGGAGCTGGGTCGGTCAAGTCGTCAGCTGGCACATAGACAGCCTGAACAGAGGTAATCGAACCTTTCTTCGTTGAGGTAATTCGCTCTTGCAAAGCGCCCATTTCCTGCTGGAGGTTTGGTTGATAACCAACCGCACTTGGCAAACGACCGAGCAATGCCGACACCTCAGCACCAGCCTGAGTGTAACGATAAATATTGTCGATAAATAGCAAGACGTCTTTACCTTCATCACGGAAAGCTTCAGCCATCGCCAGACCCGACAACGCCACGCGCAAACGTGCTCCAGGTGGCTCGTTCATTTGCCCAAAGACTAGCGAAGTCTTATCCAAAACGCCAGCTTCTTCCATTTCATAGTAGAGGTCGTTACCTTCACGCGTTCGCTCACCAACTCCAGCAAAAACAGAGTTTCCAGAGTGGAACTTAGCGATATTGTTAATCAACTCAGTAATAAGAACCGTTTTACCAACACCAGCACCGGCAAACAAGCCAGCTTTTCCACCCTTAGCAAGTGGCGCAATCAAGTCAACAACCTTAATACCAGTTTCCAAGATTTCAGTCTTATTTGACTGCTCAGAAAGCTCTGGAGCAGGGCGGTGAATTGGGGCGGTTTTTCCCTTTGGTTGCGGCTTTTCATCAATCGCTTCACCGACAACATTAAACATTCGCCCTTGAGTTTCTGCGCCGACTGGAACGGAAATTGGAGCGCCAGTCGCAACAACTTCTGCGCCACGGCTCAATCCATCCGTCGAAGACAGGGCAATTGCTCGAACAGTATGCTCGTCCAAGTGCTGAGCGACCTCCAGCACCAAATTCTCATTGCCGTTTTTAACGTGCAACGCGTCATAAATCGCTGGAAGTTCAATATCTCGTGGAAATTCCACATCAACGACCACGCCAACAATCTGAATAATTTTACCTAAATCTTTTGCCATCTTTTTCTCCTTTATCATTGTTCCATCGCCTCCACGCCACCAGAAATTTCAGCAAGCTCCTGAGTAATCGCCCCTTGACGAGCTTTATTCATAGCTAGCGTCAAATCATCAACCAAATCACTGGCATTATCCGTAGCATTCTTCATCGCCATCATACGCATAGAATGTTCACTGGCGCGAGCATCAAGCAACGCCTGCAACAGTCGCGCACCAACCAAACGATACGCCACCGCGTCCAAAACTTCTGGAATGCTCGGCTCATATTTGGCGTCAGAGATCGTGTTAGAAACTTCACTCGGATCAACCAAGATTTTCGTTCCTGCTGGCAATAATCTGTCCAATTCAGCAGTCTGAACCATGCTATTGACAAAACGCGTATAAACAAGCGTAACTGCATCAACTTCGCCATTCTCAAACATATTTACTGCCGTATTCAAAATCGTGTGGAATGTCAATCCAGACGGCTGATCTGGTAAATCTTCATACGTACCGATGATTTTCGTATCTTTAAGGCGCGTTGCGAATTGCGAAGCTCGGCGACCGATAGTTAAGGTCAAGTTCTCAATTCCGCGTTCGTCATCACGCTTTAATAGCTCCAAATATTTCTTCAAAACGTTGGTGTTGTATGCGCCAGCCAAACCCTTGTCGCTGGCCACCACGATAATCAATCGCTTATTTATCTTTCGCCTAACGAACAGCGGGTGATTGTCAGTTGCGCCTTGGCTCGCCAAATAAGACAGCAATTCTTCCGCCGCCATCGTGTACGGCGCAGAAGCCTTGTCCGCCTCTTGAGCACGACGCATTTTACTAGCCGCCACCAATTGCATAGCCTTGGTGATCTGCTTGGTCGAGTCCACCGAACGAATGCGATTTTTCAGCGCGCGAGTGCTCGGCATGAATTACTCCTCAAATCCTTTCGCTATTTCTTTCGTAGCTTCATCAATCAATTTCAATTGCTCATCCGAAGGCTTGTCGCCCTTGTTTAGCTCACGCATAGCATCTTTAGAATTTTTCCAGAGATAAGTCAATAGGGCAGACTGCGCATCCTTAATCTTAGAAACTGGAACATCGTCAAACATGCCGCCAGTTACTGCGTGAATGCTGACAAATTGCTCCCAAACGCTCATTGGTTGATGTTGTGGCTGCTTCAGAAGTTCAGTGAGTCGCTGACCGCGGTCAATTTGAGCCTTTGTCGCGTCGTCAAGATCTGAACCGAATTGAGCAAATGACGCCAATTCGCGGAACTGAGAAAGACCAAGCTTCAAGTTTCCGCCGACAGATTTGACGGCTTTCGTCTGAGCCGCGCCACCAACACGAGAAACTGATAGACCGGCCGAGATGGCTGGGCGAATACCTTGATAGAACAAGTCGGTTTCCAGGAAAATCTGACCGTCGGTAATAGAAATCACGTTGGTCGGAATGTAAGCGGAAATGTCGCCAGCCTGCGTTTCAATGATTGGTAGAGCCGTCAAGCTCCCCGCGCCAAGTTCATCTGACAATTTAGCCGAGCGTTCCAATAGTCGTGAGTGCAAATAGAAGACGTCACCTGGGTAAGCTTCGCGTCCTGGTGGACGGCGCAACAATAGCGACATCTGTCGGTAAGCCACCGCGTGCTTGGTCAAATCGTCATAAATCATCAATGCGTGACCGCCGTTATCGCGGAAATATTCACCCATAGCCGTACCAGCGTAAGGCGCCAAATAAAGCAGGGAAGCCGCGTCGGACGGGCTGGTCGCAACGATAATCGTTTGATCCATCACGCCTTCTTCTTTCAATCGGTCGACCAACCTGGCAATCTTCGACAATTTCTGACCAATCGCCACATAAACGTTCACCACGCCAGTTTTTTGACGTGCCTGGTTGATCATCGTATCAATAGCAATTGCCGTCTTACCAGTCTGGCGGTCACCAATGATAAGCTCACGCTGACCACGACCGATCGGGAACATCGCGTCAATCGACATAATACCGGTCATCAGAGGTTCGTGAACTGACTTACGACCCATCACGCCAATAGCAGGACGCTCAATTAAACCACGTTTCTTCGTTTTAATCGCTGGGCCATCGTCAAGAGGTCGACCCAGCGGATCAACCACTCGCCCTAACAGCTCTTCACCAACAGGAACGTCTAGCACCGAACCCTTACGGCGAACGCTGGCGCCAGCCTTAACCTTATCTTCACCACCAAGAATCACCGCACCAATTTCATCTTCCATCAAGTTCAAAGCAAACGCTTCAACCGTGCCGCCGTCAGTTTCAATTTCCAGCACTTCACTATAGCCAGCGCTACTTAAGCCATGCACCCAAGCCACGCCGTCACCGACGCGAATAACCACGCCAGCATCTTCCAAACCTTCCGTCGCCTCCAGCTGCGCGATTTTTTCCCGCAGGCTTTTGGCTAATTCTGTCACATCAATCTTGCTCATTTTTCCTCCTAGATTTTCTTCGCCCGCAAGTCGTTTAACTTCTTCGAAACCGTTGCGTCCAGTGTTGCGGTCGGCGTTTGTAGCTTAAATCCGCCAATCAACGTCGGGTCAATTGATTCTCTTAGTGACACTTTTGGCTTGCTATTTTTACTGCTCGCCACAGCCGCCAGAAATTGCTCTATTTTACGCCTTGTATTGTCATCAAGCACTCTCGCACTCTCGACCGACGCCACAATCTCACCGTTCTCAGCCAATTCCGCCTCAATATCTCGCACCAACAAATCAACTTCACGTTCGTGCTTTTCGTAAATCAAAAGACCGGCAATTTCTTCCAACACCGCATCATTGCCAGCTAAAATTTGTTCAGCTGCGTACTTTGCCAACTTTCTTCTGGACACTAATCTCATCTATTCAGCCTCCTCAAGCGCTTCCGAAATCAGCTTCGTATCTTTCTTCGCATCAATTTTCTCGCCCAAAACCTTGCCAGTCGCTTCAGCCACCAACTCTAATGTCGAATTGTGCAGATCTTTCTTAGCGTTTTCAATTTCTTGAGCAATCGTATTATGCGCTTCTTTAATCAAAGCTTCAGATTTGGCAGTCGCTTTTTTAGCCGCTTCTTCAACGACTTCGGTCGCTTCTTCTCGAGCAGACGCCACGATGTCGCTAGCTTGCGCGCGCGCTTTTCGCATCATTTCGGCGGTCATTTCTTCAGCTCGGTCGGCATTTTCCTTGGCAGATTTTGCCGCCGCGTCGGCTGCCTTCAGGTCTTTTTCTCGCTTGACGAGCATTTCCATCATTGGCGGATAAACAAACTTGCGAAGAACAAATAGCAAGATTAAGAATGCTACCGTCTGAAACGCCAACAGAGCCCAATCAATACCTAGCGAATCAAACAAACCAGCTTTTTCCGATGCGCCAGAATTGGCAAATTGTGTTAATATTTTCTCCACAATTTACTCCCGAAAGCTACTTAACAAATTTGCCGACGATTGCTGCGACGAAACCGATAATAGCAATAGCGTCGATGAATGAAATACCCAAGATCATCATTGTGCGTAGGTCGTTGATTTTTTCTGGGTTACGACCAGCGGCGTTCATAGCTGCTGCACCAACGATTGCGGCACCGATTGCTGCAAATGCTGCTGGGATTGCGTAGGTAAGTGTGAATGCTAATGCTTCCATGGTTAATATTCTCCTTTTAATTAATTATTACCTAATTTAATCACTCTCTGATGTCGCTAATTTATTAGTTTCAACAGAGGAGTGAACTTCATCAATTGGCTCGTGCGAATCATGGTGAGCCAGCCCCAGGGAAATAAACACAGTTGATAGCATAAAGAAAATATATGCCTGAATACCGCCGATAAACAACTCGAAGAAATAGAACGGTTGCAGAGCCACAGGTGATAAAAACTTCGTCATGTAAGCGATAATTGCCAAGAGAATTTCGCCAGCCAAAACGTTACCAAACAAACGGAAACTCAGTCCCAACATTCGCGAAAACTCAGCCACTAATTCCAGAATGCCAACAAATGACATAATTGGATCACGCAGAGGGTTAACAAAATATCGTCCCAAATTGCCCTTAAAGCCCAAATACTTAAACGCATAAACCTGAGCCGCGACAATCGTTACAATTGCCAAGCCGAAAGTCATATTAAGATCTGCCACGCCACCGCGGAACAGAGGAGTGTGATGCTCGCCAATTGTAATTGGACCAACGATCGGCAAAAGCCCCAGCCAGTACTGCGCAACGATAAAGAAAAACAACGTAATACAAAGCGGAGCAACTTTACGCGCCCATTTTTGGTCTGGAATAACTTGGCAAACTGTATTATAAAGTCCGTCGAACGTCCACTGAATTAGCCTTGTGATAAAATTATGTTTCTTTTTACCTAAAACCGCCGCACGAGTACGGAACATTGCCCATACAAGTACGATCAATCCCAAAAATCCCATCAAGTGCGAATTCGTAATAGATGCGCCAGCAATGTTGAAAACTTCGTCAACCTTTACTGAAATATGCGGACCAGCGCTTGCCATATAATCGATCATTTTTTCAACTCCTGCTGTTTAATTTTAGCAATTTGCAAAACTACGAGAATCACTGAGATAATCGCGCCAGAAATAATCCCAGCAAGCAGCCATCTCATCTTCGTTCCGCTGACATTATCCAGCCACAATCCCAACAAAGTCAAGCCAATTGTCGGCAAAAACATTCGCCACATTGTACCAATCATCGTCCTTGCCAGAATCATCATCGCACCAGAATCGCCTGTATCATTAGCCGAAATGTCAGTTTCTTTTACCATTACTTCCCACTATATCAATCTGTTATACTATTTTGCAAGATGCCACGACGAAATTATTCAAAAAATAGTCAAAAAACCCAAAAAACATCATTGATGTCAATTTCAGGGTTGGCTAATTGCCAGAAGAAACGTCGCTTCTCAACAGAGATAAAAGCCCGCCAAGCAGCAGAAATCCAAGAATTAGCAAACCCGAATTTATCGATTGATATATATCACTGCGAATGGTGCAAAAATTGGCATTTGACGTCGAAGAATTCTAAATAGACGTAACCGTTATGTTATAATTGGAAGTGTTATTAAATAGGGGAATATATGAGCGAAGACACAACGAACAACCATCAAGACACAAAAGTTGTCGTGTACAGCACTAGCTGGTGTGCGTTTTGCCACACGGAAATGGAATGGCTGAAGAAGCTGGGAATTGATTTTGTTTCCAAAGATATCGAGGCCGATCCTGGCGCAAAAGAGGAGTTACTAAATAAAAATGGTGGCAATTTCCAAGGCGTGCCGGTAACGGATATTAACGGGGAATTAGTGCTTGGTTTTGATCGACCAAAACTACAAGATTTGTTACGAAAAAACGGCTTACTAGCTGACTAATTTCTTGAAAATAGACTTAAGATTTTCCGTCAAATTCTGGCGGAAAATTTTTATTCTGCGCCAATTTGCACAACTTTGCCGCCAAGTTTTTCGCGGAAATAATTATCGTGGCTGACGTAAATAATCGCGCCGGAATATTTGGCCAACGCCGTTTCCAGCTCTTCGATGCTCGGCAAATCCAAATGATTCGTCGGCTCGTCCAGAACTAGCAGTTGCGGGTCGTTCGCCAACATAGCAATAATCTGAAAACGCGCTTTTTGACCGCCAGACAAGCGAGCCAGCGGCGTCATCCGATCAGCATCCGTGAACAGATAGTCAGCCAAAAGTTGCCGAATTTTCGTATCAGAAATCGACAAATCGCGACTCATATACAATTTTTCAATCGCTTTTTCTAGCGGATCAGACAAATATCGCTCGTCAATTTCTTGCTCATATACACCAATTCGAACCTGCGGATCAAGGAAAATATCGCCAGAATAAAGAATAGGACCGCCGTCAAAACTCTTGCCTGACGCCAAAATCATCCGAATCAACGTAGTCTTACCAGCGCCATTGCGACCTCTAATTTCAATCGCTTCACCTTCACGTAAATCAATATTCACATCCTCAAACAATATCCGCTCACCAATCCCAACCGTCACATTTTCCGCGCGAACCAACACGTGCTGGCTGCGACTGGACGCGTCTTTCATACTCAGGCGAATATTACGCGACTTGAATTTTCCGTAACGCTCGGCCGATTTATAATCCAATTGACTAGCAGATTCTTTGTCAATCCAAAACGTCGGCTTTTCCATTTCTGACAATTCCGCCAGCTCCGCTCGCGCCTCGTTCTCCAGCCGCTTAAATTTCTGAATCGTGCCAGGATTTCGCGATTTTTCCTTAAGTCTTTGATAGTCCAAAACTTTCTGTTTCAGGTTAACAATTCGCTTCTCAATCTGCTCAAAATTATTCATTCCAGCCGTCGTCGCTTGGGCGTTCTGCTTCAAATACGCGTCGTAATTTCCGCGGTAGCTCACGGCTTGACCGTCCTTAATCTCAACTATTCGATCAACTTGCCCAAGCACATCGCGATCATGCGTAATGATTAGCATCGCTTGATGTGGCTGAGAATTCATCCAATCGATAAACTGCTGTTTCGCCACATAATCCATGTGGTTGGTCGGTTCGTCAATCAGCGCCAAATGCGCCTCCGAGTGCATAATTTTAACAATTTCCACCAGCCTTTTTTGACCGCCAGACAGGGAAGAAATCCGCCGATCGCCATAACCGTCTAATTGAAAATTACTCAGCTCTCGCTCAATTTTTTCTTCAACTTGATAAAATCCTTTTTGGTCAAATCGCTCCAAGGCTTGCGTATATTCCTCAATTTTTCGCATATTGTCGCCCATAGTCAGCGGATATTCATCGATGATTTTCTTTAGCTTGGAATATTCTGGAAGCCCGTCAAGAATATACGACATAACCGTTTGATCGCCCAAACCATGATGCTCCTGAGCTGTAGTTGCTATTGTAATGCCACGGCGAAAAATAACCTCGCCAGTATAATCAGTATCTTTTCCGCTCAATATTCCAAAAAGTGTCGACTTACCAACGCCATTACGGCCAACCACGCCGACTTTCTCACCATCGTCCACACTAAACTTGACGTCTTTCATCAACGTCTTATCGCCAAAACTTTTCTCAGTAATGTGAATGTCGGCTATCATGCTTGAGATATTGTAACACAAGTCACATTTCAGCCGCACCAAACTAGCCTCAATATACTGTCGCGTTAAGTTTTGCTATAATATAATCCATGTCAAAGCCAAAAGCCAAAAAACCAGCCACACAGAATATCATCAATCGTCGCGCACGGTTTGATTATGAACTTGGCGAAGAAATTGTAGCTGGCTTGGTTTTAACTGGAATGGAAGTGCGAGCCGCCAGAGAAGGTCACGTCCAGCTTAAGGGTTCATTTGTTAGCTTAAGAAATGGCGAATTATGGCTGAATAACGCCAGTTTTTCACTGCGATTAAACGTTCGCGGAGAAGCAAATAGCCGTTCGGTCGACACTTCGGCGCGGAAATTATTGGTAAGTAAAAAACAGTTATCTAATTTTACAGAAGCCAAAAAACAGGGAATGACAATTGTCCCAACCAAATTGTTGACCAACGGAAAATTTATTAAAATTGTAATTGCGCTCGGAAAAGGTAAGAAAAATTACGACAAGCGCCAAACCATCAAACGCCGCGACCAAGACAGGGAAACCAGGCGACTCATCTCTAATAGATAGTCATACTGATTACAAAATCAGCCTGAGATTTATTGATTTTCGCGCGCGTCAATTAGCTTTTGATAGAGCTTTTCAAGCTTCTTCACTTGACTGCGCTCCGTGAATTTATTAGCCAGCTTCTTACTTTCAGCACTAAATTCTGCTTGTTTTTTCGGACTTTTTAGAATTGCAATTACTTTTTCCGCGACACTTTCTGGATTATTCTCCGCAAAATAGCCGTTAACTCCGTCCTTTACAACCTCTGAAACTTCCTTGTCAATGATAACAATCGGCTTTCCGGCATGAGCAGCTTCATGAAGAACCCAGCCTTGCGTATCTTTGAGCGAAGGAAAAGTAAACACGTTCATCACTTTATACGCCACGCCCAAATCTTCTCGCGGCATGGCACCAGTAAAGATAATCCTATCCGCGAAATCCGTCTCAGCCGCCATTTTTTCCAAAGTTTTTCGATATTCAAAATCGCCAACAAACAATAGCTTCGATTTCGGACGAGCTTCAGCAATAAACTCGCTAAACGCCTGAATCAAAATTGGCAAATTCTTCTCCTCGCCCAAACGTCCAACAAATCCAAACACTTCATCTTTTTCATCAAGACCCCATTGCTCGCGAAATTCTGCAACTCGTTTCGCGCTCGCCCGCGGAAGAGCATTCACGCCGTTTGGCATTAAAGTAACGTCGTACGCATAATCTTCAGTCTGCCAAGATTCCAATTGATCACGACTTTTGCGCGACAGGGCAATCACCGCATCCGCCTTGCTGTATAAAATAGTAATAACACGCTCAATTATGTCTTTATTCCATTTCGTTACGCCACTACGCGGGCGATAAAGCTTGGCAACTTCCAGCAAATCTTGTCCGTTCAATTTCACCGACAATGGAAAAACTACTCCCGCCAACGCCAAAACTCCTGGCAAAACCGCAGGATAATGATCGACGAATTCATACAAATCCGTACAATGCTGGATAATCAAAGGGATATTATTTTTCTTCGCTGCCTTCACGCCCAATAGACCAATTTGCGACGGCGTAAAAATATGAACGATGTCCAGATGCATATTAGCAATTTGACGCTGCACCACAGGAGGGAAGAACACCGACGTGTCATAATCATCAAAGAACGCGCCCGTAATTGAGCGGAAACGAATTATTCGGCTATTCTCATCTTCGTGAAGGAGTTCGGCTTGCTTGGACGGACTAATAGACTTTGCTGGGCAAAAAACATAAACCTCATGTCCCAAAGCTTCCAGCTCGCGCTTTAATGATTCGACAACGTAAACGATACCGTTAATGGACGGCCTGTAGCTGTCCGTAAAAAGTCCTATCCTCATAATAGCCCCATTATACCATTTATATCAGCGATCGATAAAATTCGACTAAGCGCTCGGCGCCAGCACTACTGTCAAAACGCTCAGCAATTTTCTCAGCACCAAGTTGTGCTTTCTTATAGGCTTTCTTATCTTTGCGCAATTTACTGATCAATTCTAAAAATTCATCGTCCGTTTTCGCCATAACAGCGTCGCCCTTAAATGTGTCATTATATTGCGGAATGTCGCGTAGAATGATCGGCAAGCCAGCGCCAGCCGCCTCCAAGACGCACATAGGGTGATTTTCCTGCATAGCTGGCAAAACAAAGACGTCGGCAGCGACATAATAGTCACGAACATTCTCCAGAGGTATCACACCAGTTACAGCGAGATTATTCGGCGCATTTTTTATCATATTTTGCATAGCGTTATAATCCGCGCCCAAATTCTTAAACGGAATTCCTCCCACCCAGAAAAACTTTACATCTGGCATTTCTTTGGCGGCTTTTATTAAAATATCCAAACGTTTTCGCGGCTGGACTTGACCATTTCCCATAACCACAAAATCATCATCCTTCAAGCCAAGCTTCTTCCGAGCCGACTTTTTCTCTGCAGCAGAATGCTTATATCTCGACATATCTATCGTATTATAAAGAACTTTCGTCTTTGGCACGTGCATATCATTTATCAACTCATCAGCAACCATACCAGAGCAAGCTAAAACCAAATCAGCCTTTTTATAAAAGAATTTCAGCCACGCTCGACCTAAAGGCTTCCAATATTTCGCACCTTTAATTGAACCGATAAAACTATCCGGCACAATGTGAGCAGAAACAACTTTTTTGCCACTTTTTTTCATCAAATGCCGAAACGAATACAAACCCATAGTCTGAATATGAATAATGTCAGCAGGACGATCAGAATTCACTTCAATATCAATATCTTTTCTTTTACGCAGCGCGTCCGTAATCTCCTTATAAGCCGTATGCACACCATGACCCTGAACGGTGAATTCACTCTCAGAAATCATATTAACAATTAGTTTTTTATCGTCTTTCTTACTCATACCTACAGTATAGCAAATAATTATTCCGCCAATATCAATTCGGCAACCAGTTCTGGACTGTCCAACACCGACAAATGCCCCGTATCAAGCTCCAAAAATTTATCAATTTTTACGCCATCGGCGGCGTTCACAGGAAGCGAAATCTTGTCCCGTCGCCCAACTATCAATCCCGTAAATTCACGCTCAGAAATAATGATTTTTTCACCCCGCGAAATGTCTCGCGCAATTTTCGATTGCTCCAAATATTGCCGCCGCGTTACTCGCGTATTTTTCGTCAGCCACCGTATCAAATCCACGACATTTTTCCGTCTATTATTCACCAAGCACAGCCCACGAAACACCGAAAAATAATAGTTCAAATAAATATATTGATTCACCCGACGAGTGCGGTAAAAGAACGACGAGGAAATTCTCGACATAACCGAAGTTTTCATCGGAGGACTGATGTACCAAATTTTCCGGCATCGCATTTTATTTGCCGCCAAACATCCAAGCGAATGGGCGACAACCTCGTCAATTGACACGCCTTTACCGTCAAAAGCCGACATCAAATTCATCGCCCAATTTTCAACATCCCTCATTTTCATATCTTTTATCAATTGACTTCTGCCGTGAGAAGGCAAGTCAACAAACACCAAATTCGCGTCATTTTTCAGGCGGTAAGCCAGCGAAATCATCCCGTGAAAATCGCCACCAATGCCGTGAATTAGCAAAATAGTTTTATTCGAGTCGCCTTGATAAAAATAATAAGCAGTTTTCACGCCTCCCACGTCCATGAAATCGCTTGATATTTCGCCCAAAAACTTATCGTACATTGGTAGCATATTCATTAAATTATATCATCACGGTATAATAAAATTATGAAGCTTTTCTCTTGGAACGTAAACGGTATTCGTGCAGTTATAAATAAGGGTGAATTTGCGAAGTTCATCGACACGTACAATCCAGATATTCTGTGTCTACAGGAAACCAAGGCCGCCAGAGATCAAGTTGAAATTGACCTACCGAATTATCACGAACATTTCTATTCCGCCGCCAAAAAAGGCTATTCTGGCACAGCAATTTTCTCTAAAATCCCACCCCTAAATTGGCGTGACGGATTTCCGCCGAACATCATTGAAAGGTTTGATTTAACGGGCGATGAATACGGCAATCCAGCCGACGAAGGACGAATTATCACCGCTGAGTTTGACGATTTTTGGGTTGTCAATTGCTACACTCCGAACTCAAAAGGGGATTTGAGTCGATTGGATTTGCGATATAAAAAATGGGACAAGGCTATGTTGGCTTATCTGGAAGAGCTGGAATTGTCAAAGCCAGTCCTTTATTGCGGCGATATGAACGTGGCACACCAGGAAATTGACTTGGCAAATCCGAAACCCAACGTCGGCAAACACGGCTTCACCGACGAAGAAAGGGAAGGTTTTCAGAACTATTTGGACGCTGGATTCACAGACACTTTCCGAGCAGCTTTCCCTGAAAAAACTGGCGCGTACACTTGGTGGACGCATTGGGCGAATGCCAGAGCGCGAAATGTTGGTTGGCGGATTGACTATTGGCTGGCGTCGCGTGAAATTGCAAATCGCGTTACTAATCCGCAAATTCATCCAGAGCAAATGGGCAGCGATCATTGTCCGGTGAGTATTGAGGTAAATTTGTAATGGATATGAAATTTTGGCAAAAACAAGAACCAGGGAAGCCACTTTTTCCAGATGTCGAATGGAATAAGCCAGAACGACGCGACCAAGCGGGAAAATTAGGAATCATCGGCGGCAATAAATTAGGTTTTTTGGCGGTGGCAGAAAGTTATCAAGAGTCTCTTAAAACCGGCGTGGGCGAGGCTCGCGTTTTACTGCCTGACGCCTTGAAAAAAAATGTTCCTGCGAATATGACCGACGTGTTATTCGCTCCAACAAACCAGTCGGGAAGTTTAGCAAACGAAGCGCTCACTGAAACTTTGGCGCTGGAAAGATGGGCAGATGTATTGCTATTATGCGGCGACGCTGGGCGAAATAGCCAAACGGCAATTGTCTACGAAGAATTGATCAAAAAGTCAGAAGTTCCCGTCGTGCTGACGCGAGATGCGATTGACCTCGTGCAAAATAGTTTTCAGGAAATTTTGGACAATCCGCACGTGGTTTTCGTGGCAAGTCTGGCGCAAGTTCAGAAAATATTCCGCGCAATTTTTTATCCAAAAATGATTACGTTCAGCATTCAATTGTCGCAACTCGTTGAAGCGCTTCACAAATTCACCATCACATATCCCGTAACCATTTGCGTCTTTCATGCCGACAATTTAATAATCGCCCACAGCGGAGAAGTCATCACCCAAAAATGGGACGCACCAATGGCAATTTGGCGGGGAACCGTCGGCGCCCGCGCCGCAAGCTACTTGATTTGGTCGCCGAAAGCGCCGCTAGCAGCAATCAGCACCGCTATCTGCAAAATATAGCCTCGCATAAATATCCGCTTGACATTACGTACAATTAGTTGTATTATACTACCAAGCTTTCGCTCGTGACTTGTCAAGGGCGAGAGTAGCCCTTAGTCACGAGTGAACACTTATTGAAAGGAAGTGTCATGCGGATAGCGACGACAGTACTTGTCATGCGGATAGTGACAGTACTTGTCATGATCATCGCGGTTACATCAATCGTCATCACCTTCGCCCTGATCGGGGCGGTAGTCGGAGCGATAGTAGCACTTCTGCTACAAACCGACCTTATCCCCGTAATTCTCATCGGAGCGCTGGGCGGGTCCTACGTTGGACTCGCGTTCCTGCTGAATGCGGGGCTAAATGGGAAAAGAGGGCTGCAATAAAGCCCGCAGAAAAAGGAAACAGCTCGCCTGGAAGGCATAAAGCCTCGGTAGCGCCTTTCTGCGGGCTGTTTTCTTTGCATAAAAAAATCGCCCAAAATGGACGATTATCACCTGAAGCTGCCTCTGGTACCGCGGGCCGGACTTGAACCGGCACGAGCTATTGCTCACCAGATTTTGAGTCTAGCGCGTCTACCAATTCCGCCACCGCGGCACAAGAGAACGCTCCAAGCTACCGTATGATTGTAGCACAACTAGCAATTTCTCACAAGCACGACTTTTATTTGATATCAATTTGACGTATAATGAAAGAAGTTATGTATCCGACGGATGATCAATCAAACGGTCGAGTGGGCATGCCGGTATCAGATCAGCGCCGATCTCTCACGCCGCCAACTCGCGACTCAGCAGCCTCACGAAATGCCGCTGCCGATGTTATTCGTGGGCAACTTGACGCTATTTATTCCAGATCAGAAGAACAGAATTCCGCACCAGAAAAGCCTCAGACGCAACCATTTTCCGCTCAATTGCAATCAAAACCCGAAGTCCGATCAGAACAGCCTAAGGTGCAAATAGCCAAGCCTCAGCAAGCTTCAACAGCGCCACAGCCAGAGCTGAAAAAAGACTCTGTCAATCACGCTATGCGGACGGCGCCAATTGCCCAAACCCAGATTCAGCCAAAGCCACAAATTAGCAATTCCGCACCCGCAAACCAAACCGCTCAAACTCAAAATTCAACCATCCACACTCAAGTTTCAGCCGACCAATGGAAGCAATACCACAGCGCTTGGCAGAAATATTATCAGATGTATTACGAGCGTTACTATGCTGGCGACATTGCGGCAAAAAACCGTGAGATCTCCAGATTAACGAAGGAAAATCAGAATATCACGCCCGTAGTCAGCGAAGACGAGCCTCTGGACCCACAAAAAGCAGCCATAAAAGAACTCCGCAGTCAAATTCAGCAAAAGGTTCGCGACTCCGCTAATAAGGTGAAAAAATCCCGACATTTTGTTCCGGCGATCGCTGGATTATCAGTGCTATTAGTCTTCATGTTTTTGCAATATAACCGCGTTATTTTCGGCGCGGTCGCAGCCTACACAACACCTGGCGCAATTAACCCGCAAAACATCATCGTTGACGCCTCCACTGACGTAACTGTCGGACCTGAACCTAGAATTATCATCCCAAAGATTAACGTTGACGCGCCAGTTATTTACGGCGCCGCTAGTGACACGAAATCACAATCAAAAGCCATGGAGAAGGGGGTGGCTCATTTTTCAATTCCTGGCGCCAGCGCCGTGCCGGGCGAAGTCGGAAATGCCGTATTTGCCGCGCACTCCAGTAACGACGCTTTTGCTGGTGGCGATTATAAATTCGTCTTTGCTCAGAATGAAAAGTTGGTCAAGGGCGACATTATTTACATGAACTATAATGGAAAGCGTTACACTTACAAGGTAACATCAACAGAAGTTGTTATGCCGACCGAAGTTTCAAAAGTTCAGATTAATACAGATAAACCAATGCTGACGCTTGTAAGCTGTGTACCTTTAGGAACCGCAGAGAAACGACTTCTTATCTTCGCAGAACAAATCAGCCCAGACCCAAGCAAAGCTACCGCGACTTCAGAATCCAGCTCAAATCAACAGCAAAGCAACAAATCAAATATCCCAGGAAAACCCGAGCCGACTTTGCTTGAGAAGTTATTCGGCGGTCGATAAATTAGCTATTTAATTAAATAACCCAACAGATCCATTGTCCATATTCATTTTACTCAGGACAATTTTTCCAGAAGCGTTGGTCGTCAATCCGTAAACGTAGCGCTGATTCGAGGACAAAACAGAATCCAAACCAGGCTTAACGTCTATCAACGTATGAGCGTTCGTGCCATCAAACTCGCGAATTTCCATTTTTCCCGACGCAGAAACGCTACGAATATAGAAATTGTCAAGCCACTTCACTTCCTGTGCCACGCCGATATTAAACGCGCTCGACAATTCTTTACGCTCCAAATCATAAGTCTGTAGTACCGCGCCGTTTTGCGCCACGATAAATCGCCCAGCATTGTCCATCGTCACATTCGTAGTCACATTGTCAGTTTTAATAATCTTTGCCGTTTTTAAGAACTCTTTTTGGCGGTCCTTAGAATCTGAAATTTCGCCTCTGTAAATTGTCATATTTTTACCATCAGCCAAAACCACGGTGTCTTTATTGAAATAGCGAGAAATTCGAATTACTGGGGTAGAATTAGTAGCAAAAGTGCCAATCACAAACGGCTCTTTCCAATCTCGTTTCCAAATTCCTGCCACTTTCTTACCGTCAATAACAGCCAGGTAGGACAAACGATCATCGCCGTAAAGCTTGAAAGATTCGACGCCAGTCAAGATTGGGCTGGAAATTGTCGAGCTATCAAGATCAACTCGCCTCAATTCGCCAGTTTCCTGTAAGGCGTAAGCCGTGTGCGCGCCAGTCCCCGCAAAGCCGATTTGCTTAATTCCAAAACCGGTCATCGCCGTAACGTCAATAATTTTCTCCGGATTTTCTCTATCAAAAACCAACCACTGCACGCCAGTAGTGTTATTTTCCGCCGGATACGAATGTTTCACTAGCGCGTAACGAGAATCGCGGTCCCACTCCGACACGGTAAACGTATGATTGTCAGAAGATAGGGAATAGCCAGCCAAAACACTCGTGCTTAATGCATACTCCGTGAACTTTTCCTTATCTTTGTTCGTGTCGCGAATGTCGCCAATTGTCAAAATCGGAGTTTTATCTTTAACGCCAAATCCCATCAAGAAATTACCAGCTGGCGACAGAGAAACGGATTGTAATGAGTCGAACGTTTTTACTTCGGTGGTTTCGCGTTTTGTTGGAATTAGTCTAGCGTAATTCAAATTCGTAACGGTATCAGATTTAATATTCAACGTTTTTTGCCACGGTTCGTATTTATCCAATTTCATCGAAAAAGTGTGTTTGCCAGGAAGAACGGTGCTTTTCGTCGGAGTGCGGCGCAGCTCCATATCGTCAACATAAACCAGCGCCCCGCCAGGATGTGATTCATATTGGACAAGTCCAGTTTGTTGTAATTCTTTCGTATTTGGATCAAACGTATAGCCGAGCATTCTAAACGTCAGAAACGTAAGAAGAATTATAAGTGATAATGTCATCAGCGTGTACACAAAGGTCCGCCGCGCGAGCTCTTTAGTGCGATTCTTTTTCTGGTACATAATTACGAAAATTATAACATATTTTTACACTTGAAAAAACCTTAGGCGATTTGTACTATAATATATAGGAATAAACATTAGGGGGATCAATGGCAAGTAAAAACTACGTGGTTATCAATGGACGAGCTTACAACACTATTACCGGAATGGTAATGGATGATATTAAGATTGAAAAATCTGAAATAGAAAAAGAACAATCAATCAGTAAGCGTGGTACATCTGTATCAAATATTCACGCCGCACACGTTCAGAAATCCAGCACATTGAATCGTCGGCACGTTAAAATGCCGCAGCATACGCCATTGGCTGCCAAACCCCAGAAAGCTCGCGTCGACGTGAAACAACATGTCGCCGTGAAGAAGTTTTCTACGCCAATTGTCAGTAAGCCAGCTCCTCAGAAAATTGCTATTAACCGCCCAGCCGAAACTCACCCCGTTACTCGTCGCGCCCAGCAAAGACCTCTTAGCGTTGACACCAAATTGCGAAAAGAACGCCAGCCTCTGGCTGTGAATAACAATCCGCTTGTCGCTACAGCTCCGCAAAAAATAGAAAAACCAGTCGCAAAAACCGCTCATCAATTGAAAAACGAAGCGATTGAGAAAGCTTTGTCAAATGAGATTATCAGCAATAAAAAATCTCGCCGACGCCAGAAAAAGGGCGGTGCCTTGCGTTGGTTGAATACGTTTTCTGTTGGTTTTGCAGTGATGCTACTCGGTGGCTATTTAACATACTTGAGTATGCCAAATATCTCCATAAAAATGGCAGCCGTTCAATCAGGAATTGATGCCAAATATCCAGGCTACAAGCCAGACGGCTACGCGCTGAATGGACCTATCAAATTCAAATCGGGCGAGGTTTCTATGAAATACGCCTACGCCGACGGAAGTTCAGGCTACACCATAACTCAGCAAAAAAGCGGCTGGAATTCATCAGCAGTGAAAGAATTTTTCTCTGAAAAACACAAGAATCCAAACACCACGATGATCGACGGATTGACAATTTACAGCGGCGGAAAAGAAGCGGCTTGGGTGAACGGCGGAATCCTATATCAAATCAGCGGCGACGCAAACCTCTCAAGCAGTCAAATTGAAAAAATTGCCACTAGTCTGTAACTCATCAGATAACGTGCTATAATTTATTCATGACTATTAGAACTCGTTTTGCGCCAAGTCCGACTGGCTATATTCACTTAGGCAACGTTCGCACCGCGCTATACACATACCTTGTTGCCAGGGCGCATCAGGGAGATTTCATCTTACGCATTGAAGACACGGACCAAGCTCGGTTCGTCGAAGGCGCGGAAGAAATGATTTTGGAAACCTTAAATTGGCTAGGGCTAAATTGGGATGAAGGACCAACTCTTAACAATCCAAAAGAAGAGTCTGGCAATTTTGGCCCATATCACCAAACAGATCGCCGCGACATTTACATAAAGTGGGCAAAGAAAATGATTAGCGAAGGACTAGCTTACGCCGATCCGTACACGCCTGAAGAAGTGCAAGTTTTCCGCGACAAAGCCAAGGCCGAAAAGCGAGCATTTTTATATCGCGACCATCGTCCAAAAAATCCGCCAGAGTGGCAACTTGGAATGCCGCTGCGTTTCAAAGTTCCAGAAATTAAGCGGTATTCTTGGGAAGATGCCGTTATGGGCGAGTTGTCAGCTGGCCCAGAAGCTTTGGACGATTTCATTCTGATCAAAGCGGACGGTCTGCCAACCTACAATTTTGCGCACATCATTGACGATTTCGAAATGCAGGTCACGCACGTGATTCGCGGCTCGGAATATATTGCCAGTACGCCTAAATATCTGTCGCTTTACGAAGCTCTTAAAATTACGCCACCAATTCTGGCGCACGTGCCACATATTATGGCGCCATCGGGAAATAAAAAACTTGGCAAGCGTGACGGCGCTAAAAGCGTAACTGAATATCGATCAGAGGGAATTTTGCCGGAAGCGATGCTTAATTTCTTAGCGCAACTTGGCTGGAATGACGGCACGGAACAGGAAATTTTCAGTAAAGCCGAACTGATTGAAAAGTTCTCGCTTGATCGCGTTCAAAAATCTGGCGCGCGATTTGACGAACAACGACTCATTTGGCTGAACGGTCAATGGATTCGCTCGCTTAGCTTGGACGATCTTTATTCTCGCTGCCAACCGTTCTGGGGCGAAGAAGCCAAAAACGCCGACGAATCGTATAAAAAGCGCGTTCTGGAATTGGTGCAAGATCGCTTGAAGACATTGCAAGATTTACCAAAGTTAACGAGCTATTTCTTCGTCGAGCCTGAAATTGACACGGAATTGATTGATGGAAATAAGCAACTTCGCAAATTGATCGACGACGAGCGACGAGATTTATTGTCAATTGCTCGCCAAGAATTCGAGAAAATTACAGATTGGACGCCAGAAACAATTCAAAATTGCCTTAACCAATTGCTGGAAACAACAGGGCAGAAGCCGGGGATTTTGTTTAGTCTGGTGAGAATTGTGACGACGTGGGCGCCGTTTAGTCCGCAACTTAACGACACGCTGGCGCTAATTGGCAAGGAAAAAACTCTGCAAAGAATCGATAATTATCTACAAAAATAGTTTATTCGTGCGCCGAAAATGCTATACTAAGCATAAGCATGAATGTTGAAAAAATAGATAAATCAGGACAAAAAAAGAACGCTCGCTGGGAGTCGTTCAAAGAATGGGTAAAAAAGCATATTCTGGCGATCGTGCTCGTGGTGAGCGCGATGGTTATTGCTGGAGTTTTCATAATTGCAATTCACTCCATAAAATACGAGCAGACCGCTAGCGTGGAGCTGAAATTGCCAACTAAAAAACCCGCGCCGAAGAAGTTTTATTCGCTGCTAACTGGCGTGGAAATCACGAACGAAGCCGCCGCGAAGTTGCCCGTAGCTGGCGTGATGATTGAGAATAGTCCAGCCGCCAGACCGCAGTCAGGACTGAAAAAAGCTGGCGTGGTTTATGAAGCCGTGGCGGAGGGCGGAATTACTAGGTTTTTGGCTCTGTATCAGGGAGAAAAGCCGGCGCTAATCGGTCCAGTGCGAAGCTTAAGATTATACTATTTGAGCTGGGCGGCGCCGTATCAAGCATCAATAGCGCACGTTGGCGGAAGTCCCAACGCTTTATCTCAAGTCAGAAACGGCAATTATCGCGACATCGACCAGTTCTTTAACGACGGATCATATTGGCGATCTCGCGATCGCTACGCGCCACACAACGTCTACACTTCAGGAGAAAAGCTTGACCAATTGAACAGCGCAAAAGGCTATAACAATTCCGAATTCACCAGCTTCGCGCGAGCAGACAGCAAGCCCGTCGAATCACCAAACGTCACATCTGTAAGCATAAACCTCAGCGGCTCACTCTACAACACATCATACGCTTACGACAAGGCGTCAAATTCTTACCTCAGGAGCATGGCTGGCGCGCCACATACCGACAGGGAAGATGGGCAAATTGCTCCAAACACTGTCATAGCTATGGAAGTGAGCGTTGAAGCTCGGGCTCAAAATTACGATGGCTACGAAGATGTTAAAACGACGGGGTCCGGCAAAGCTTACATTTTCCAAAACGGCACAGTCGCCACTGCCACTTGGTCAAAAGCGGACATCAATTCGCCGCTTAAATTGACAGACGAATCTGGAAAAGACATCGCCTTAAATCGCGGACAAACATGGATTGCAGCCTTCACGCCAGGAAGGGGAAGTGTTTCATGGCAATAGATCCGGCATCTAAAACCCTGCGCGAGTACAAACAATATTATTACCGAAAAGTCATATTAGTCCTATTATCAGCGAGCGCCTGCATCATATTAGGACTGGGAATCGCACTCCACTTCACGGCATTTTCCATATTCCAGCTAAATTTCTGGATTATCATTTTAATCACCGCTATTTTGCAGATTCTATTTTCAATTTCTATCGTTAAAATCATCGTTACACCGCTTAATAAAATTCTGGCGGCGCTTTCTCATAAAATTGGCGAACCGACGACCGACACTCCGCCAAATCCTAACGATAAACGCTACGAAAAAACCGGATTTAAGACGGCACTTCAGGCAATTTATGGCGATTATCAACCAGAGCAAAAATCAGCTAGCGACAACGACAAGCCAAAAATCCCGCTCACTCAAGCTCTGAATCAAGCCAGTACCGGCGTCGTGATTCTTAATTCCAACCAGAAAATTATCTTCGCCAATTCCGCCGCCCCGATTTCCAGAAACGCAAAAGGCGAGGATTTTCTAGCGCTTGATTTTCTAAACGAACCGAGCATTTCCGATTGGCTTCACGAAATTGCCAATGAGAAAATTAAAGCCGAGCGCCGTTGGCAACGCATTAGCACCAACCCCGACATTATCCAAAAAACGCGGATTTTTGATATTGTGGCTTCATTTGAGAAAGGCGCCGCCGCCGAAACTGTCATTTTTCTCATCGACAAGTCTGAAGGATATTTGCCAGAAGAAGAAGATCTCAATTTCATCTCTTTTGCCGCCCACGAACTTCGCGGACCGATTACAGTTATTCGTGGATATCTGGACATTATCAACGAAGAGTTTGCTGGACGCTTGCAGGGCGACGAAAGGCAACTTCTTGATAGGTTGGTTGTTTCGTCCAATCGCTTGTCCAGCTACATTGACAATATTCTTAACGTCGCCAGATATGATAGACATCACTTGAAGGTCTATTTATTGGAAGACACTGTCGCCAATATTTACGCCTCGATTGCTGACGACATGCAACTTCGCGCATCGACTCAACACAGAATGCTCAGCGTCAATATTCCAGATGACCTCCCAACCGTAGCCGCTGATCACGGAAGTATCGGGGAAGTGATTGGTAATCTAATTGACAATGCCATCAAATACAGTTTTGAGGGCGGGTCCGTAACCGTTTCCGCGGAGAAAAAAGGCGATTTCGTGGAAGTGTCTGTCGCTGATAACGGAATTGGGATGCCGGCGAATGTCGTGGACAATTTGTTTCACAAGTTCTATCGATCACACAGATCACGCGAGGCTGTAGCCGGGACGGGAATCGGGCTTTACATCTGCAAAGCCTTTGTCGAATCTCATGGCGGCTCGATAATCGCTCGATCTCGCGAAAACGAAGGCTCAGTCTTCTCGTTCACTTTGCCAATTTATGCTACAGTTAAAGATAAATTGTTAGAAGACGGGCAATTAAATAATCAATTGATACGAAAAGGCGGCGGCTGGATAAAAAATCACGCTATGTATAAGGGCTAGGAGGAATTATGATAAAGACAATTTTATGCGTGGAAGATGACCGATTTATTGGCGAAATGTATGTCAGGAGTCTACAAAAAGCGGGATATGACGTGACGTGGGTGGTTGACGGAAATGACGGGCTAGTGGCGGCGCGCAACCAGAACTTTGACTTGATAATCTTAGATTTGATGCTACCAGAGCAACGCGGCGACCAGATTTTAGACGCGCTGAGAAACAACAATGTCGATTTGGTTCCGAATAGTAAGATCTTGATTATGACCAATTTTGAGCAGGACGAAGCTTCACGAAAATCCGTTATGAGTCGCGTTGACGGATATCTGATTAAGGCTGACATTACGCCGCGGAATTTGATAGAAGTCGTTAAGCAGATGAGTAGCGATAATCTTTAATTCTACACATAGTCAGCTTAACTATATATTTTTCCAGTACTTCGGAAATATAGATATAAACTGATCCAGTTTTTCTATAACAAGAGGCAAAGCCTCTTCAGATTCTTTATCATCGGCAGGATCTTTATCTATACGATAACGTATAAGCTTCATGCGAGCATCGTCCCTGTCATACCATATCAACTCGCCGATTTCAGGCTCGATTTTATCTTTATCTTTGTAGATATTATCAAAAATTAGCCTATTTTGCGCGTCCGAATCTTTACCTCCATCAATGTATAACTCTATATAAATACACTTTCCTCTAGTGTTGGCTAACACGTTAAAATGAGCCTTGCCACCATATCTGATCGTATACCAATGTTGAGGTCGAGGTTTTTGCCAACTAAGGACCTTCTTAGAATGCTCCAGTCCATAATCTCGCACCATCTCAAAAAATCTTTGTTGCCGCAGTTTCACTTCAGATACACTGCTATTGCTATTATTCTGGCTGCGTACAACCTTTGTCCATTCGTTAGGACTTTCAACAACCAAAAAGTGCGGAGCTGGTTTGGAGTCGCCGATTTTATACGCCTCAAGCTCAACCAAAAAGAAATTAATTTTATCAGAAGAATTAAAATTCAACCACTCGACAGCCTGCCTATGTTCATCACGAATATTACTTGCAATCCATATGATTGTTTCAGCACCAATTCCAGCCGCGTAAGTAATACACTTGCCAAGATGATCGTGATCTGTGCGCTCTAATTGATTTTCAATTATAATCGCCCTATCAGAGTAATCAGCCGTAACTATATCCGCATTAAAATCACCGACACCAACTTCGGTTTTTATGTTTTCCGTGTTGAATTCTATTCCCAAAGCGTCACCTAGCAAAGATAAATTATCTGGATGAGCCAGCCATGGAGTAAACGACAAAGCTTCATGCTCCCATATTTTTCTGATATTTACCTTTTCTAGCTTGCCTAAAGACTGAACCACAAAAAAACTCTCCCCAATTTACTATTTTGCCTATTATACCACAGCTCAGTAAAAGCTATCGCTGCCTTCAAATTAAAAAAAGAGCCCTTCTATGGACTCTAAAATGACATTCTTGGTGACCCCACCGGGAATCGAACCCGGGTTGCCAGGATGAGAACCTGGTGTCCTAACCGCTAGACGATAGGGCCGTAACTCCATGGATTATACCATGAAAAGGAAAGACTTGTCTACTTTTTCTCTATGTTAGACGTCGACTTTTTATGATAAGACAGTACAGCCCAAGAACAGTAAATTACAGACACAACAATAAGTAAAGGGATAAACACAACAAACGAAACCATCACAGCGCCACCAAGTGCAAGTATAGTATATTGTATATTGTAGATAAAGTAAATCAATGCGAACATCAGAGCAATCCCTATACATGTCAACGGAATAATTGTCATCCCTCCCATAACTCTATCTGTTACCCAATATTGCCTAAATATACACATTTTAATCATAACAATCGACAACACTAAGCTATAGACTATAAAAGCAATACGTATAAACTCAGGCAAGATATAATAGATAACATTAAGTATAACATCCCTAGAATTAGGGTCATCTTCTATCATTACACTTACTAATGCAATACAAAACGTCACGAAAGCAATTGTAATTCCGATGGTCCTTTCTTTATCTGCTTTCACAGTAGGCAAGGGCTCTGCAACAACTGGAGCTTCCGTAAAAGTTAATTGCTTCTTCATATCTTCAGCTCCAGGTGAAGCGATTGGCGCGTTATCCGTAGGGTTGTTTTGATTATTATATTGATCATTATTCATAAATTATTCTCCTGACTATTATATTTTCAAATTATTATCCCATCGCAATTAATAAAGGAATCAGTATTATTAAGGTTCATTATTTTTTTATTTATGCCTATTATATCCATATAATATCACATCAATTATCGTCAATAAATAGATAGTCACTAGCATAACAGGGAAGATGATTACAGGAAAAAGTATTAGAATATCTATCGACACAAGTTTACCATATACCCAAAGCGCCGCAAAAATTATTGCCGACAGTACAGAAGAGTGGATTGCCGCTTTTGGACTATCATTTACCATCTTGTTAATATTCTGATAATAACCCCTCTTGTACCACCTAATCATAAAACTAATTAGCAACAGGGAGAGCATCATCGATGCATTTGAAATGGCTGATATCAAAAAAGAAACGTGTATGTTATACGGTCCTGTCGATCCTCGCATTGAAACGTAATTTCCTACTAGCGTAATAATGGTAAACATTAAAGAAAAGAGCATAACACGCTTAAAGACTCTCTTTTTCTCTGTGCTGTCATAGACTGGCGCATTGCTTACGTCGGGATTGTTACTTTGGTCATTATGCTGATCATTATTCATGCAATTAGTATACCACCTAACTCTTGAGATTTTCCTGAAAATTCGCCATAATAAAAGCATGAAAAAGGGCGGGATTTACTTTAAGCCTCACGCAATTTCCAGATTTTGGCTAAGGAGATTGTGTGAAGTTGCATTACTGAGCTGTTTCACAATCATTCTTTTATACGCATGGGCGCGATTTATACCGACCGGTTATCAATTGCCAATCGGATTATCTGTCTCAGATTTGGCGGCTGGCGTGGCAGGAATCGGCAGCTTAATTGTGCTGATTTTATGTTTTTGGCTTCCCAGAAAACACGAAACTGAAATCGGAATTTTCGTATATTTGTTAACTGTCGCCGTCGCCGCAACCACCGTAATTACCAGCGGCGGAGTTGTTTCACCATTCCTAGTTATGTGGATTATCGTGGCAATTTTTGCAGGATTTTTCGGCGCAATAATCTTAGGAATGATGGGTATTCTGATCATTCTACAAATCATAGCCACCAGCGTTCAACAGGGAATAAATGTGCAATTCATCATCGGCTACCTATTCTTCGGATTTTTGCCTTTGATTTTTAGCCTTGTTCTATGGATTCGCCGCCAAAAAACTGATGACAATACATCCAATCTGGAGAATAAACTTTCCGCGGTTGAGAGCAAATCTGACGTAGTGATTAATGCCATCGACGACGGCGTTCTGGCTATTTCCAAAGACGGCAACATCGAACTGATAAATCCATCCGCCCAACAAATCATCGGCTGGGACCAAGGCGACGCGCTCGGGCTTAATTGGAAAAGCGTCTTAAAACTCGTTACCTCAGACGGAAAAGACGTAGAAGACCTCGAAAATCCAATAGCTCAATCTTTATCAAAAAACCAGCCAACGCACAACGATAAATTATTCCTATTGACCAGCTCTGAAAAACGCATTTTAGTGTCAATTGTCAGCTCTCCAGTCGGCACGGACGGCGAAGGAATCATCGTAGTTTTCCGCGACATCACCAAAGAAAAAGCCGAGGAGCGCGAGCAAGCCGAGTTCATCTCCACCGCCAGCCACGAGATGCGCACGCCAGTTGCGTCAATTGAGGGCTATTTGGGTCTGGCGTTAAATCCAGCCACTGCTCACATCGACGAGAAAGCCCGCGACTTCATTACCAAAGCCCACGAATCGGCGCAACATCTGGGACGATTGTTCCAAGATCTCCTCGACATTAGCAAAGTTGAAGACGGGCGAATGAAAAACAACCCGAAGATCATCAACGTAAACGAATTTTTGAAGGATATTTTTGATGGTTTAGCGACAAAAGCTGATGAAAAGCAGCTTAATTACATTTTTATGCCAGACATCGTTGGCGAGAGTAAAGAGAAGTCATTGCAGCCGATTTTTTATGCCAATATTGATCCCGACCATTTTAGGGAAGTCGTTAGCAACTTGATTGAAAATGCCATCAAGTACACGCCGTCGGGCGAAGTTGTCGTCAACGTTACCGGCGACGATAAGCAGATTTCCGTAAGCGTAAAAGACAGCGGTATTGGTATTCCCGCCGAAGATATTCCGCATTTATTCCAGAAATTTTATCGAGTGGATAATTCTGACACGCGAGAAATTGGCGGAACTGGCTTGGGATTATATTTGAGTCGCCGCTTAGCTGAGGCGATGTCTGGAAACTTGCGAGTTGAAAGCAAATATAAAGAGGGAAGTACTTTCTATCTGGAAATTCCTCGCATGAATAGTTCGGAAGCTAAGCAGCGATTAGAATCTGCAGAAATTAAAAAGCCTGAAGATAAAACGCCAAACTCTCTGGCTTCAGAAAAAATTGAAATTGCCGCAGAAGAGAATACGGAAGATGTTGCAATTGAAAATAATAGCGAGATTATCGATTCGAATCCAGCCGCAATCGCAACTCCAGAAAACCCAGCTCCAGCAGCGCCCGCAGTCCCGACGACCCAGCCAGAAACTCCACAACCAGCCAGAAATTCTTCCGAGCCGACGTTGGCTGAAATTGAGGAAGAGTTGCGTAAAAAGCGCCAGCAATTGTCCATACCTGGCCGCGAATAATAAGCATAAGGGCTATGGATTTTTTGTCAAAACTTCAGTATAGTATAAACATATGACAAAAATTTTATTGGTTGAGGACGACAAAAGTTTACGCGAAATTTACGGCGTACGACTTTTGGCGGAGGGCTACGATATCGTTTCGGCGGGCGACGGAGAAGAAGCTCTAGCCATGGCAATTAAAGAACGTCCGCGATTAATTTTAAGCGACGTGATGATGCCAAAAATTTCCGGATTTGATATGCTGGACATTCTACGCTCGACGACAGAAACAAAAGACGTTAAGGTGATTATCATGACCGCACTGTCATCAGAAGATCAGCGAAAACGCGGCGAGCAACTTGGCGCTGATAAATACTTGGTGAAATCTCAGGTAGGAATAGAGGACGTCGTGAGAGCAGTTCACGAAACCTTGGGAGATCTTCCGGGAGTCGGCACAAATCCAGTGCCAGTTTCACAGCCAGCTCATACATATGAGCCAGTCGCTCCAGCACCTCAGCCAGCTCCAGCAGCGCCGCAGCCAGTTACTAGACCTGATATTTCTTCATTGTCGCCACAACCAGCCACCCCCGCTGCAACGCCAACGACTCCTGCAGTAAATCCACTTATGCAGCAACATCCGCAACAGGCATTTGCTCCAGCGCCGCAACCACTACCTCAACCAGCGCAAACTCCAGCGCCACAGCCAATTCCGACGCCACAGCAGCAGCCAGCAACGCTACCACAACCCATGGCGCCATTTTCATCACCTGCGCCGCGACCATCAGGGCTTGGTGACCGTATTATTCAACCTTTGCCAGCTGACGACTCTCAGAATTCTGTAGATATTTCCAAGCTTATGGCGCAAGAATTAGACAATACGCAGACTATTTCTCAACCAGCGCAGACTCCAGCGCCACAATCAATTCCAGCACAACAGCCAACACCAAATCCTATTGAGCAAGCTAGCGCAATACCTCCAGTCCAAGCACAGCCTCAGGAGCAAAACACTCCACATCAACCATCAGAAACTCCTCAGCCGACGCAATTTCCACCGATAAATCCGCAACAATGATAGACCCAGACACAAAGCAAGAATCTTGGCGCCTCAACAAATTCGCGGCGCTGTGCTTGGGCGTTTCCAGGCGGAAGGCCGACGAATTGATAGAGAAGGGGAAGATTACTGTTGACGGTCAGCCCGCCAGATTGGGTCAGCAAATTTCTGACGCAAATAAAATTTCCTATAACGGCAAATTGCTAGAATTGCAATCCAAACAGCTCATCATCCTACACAAGCCAACTGGATATCTTTGTTCGCGCGCCTCTCAGGGCGGCGTTCCGACAATATACAAATTGCTACCAAAAAACCTTCACCATTTAAAACCTGTTGGTCGCCTGGACAAAGACAGCTCCGGGCTGATTCTCATGACGAACGACGGCGATTTTGCTCACAGCATGACGCACCCGTCGTTTTATAAAATTAAACGATATCTAGTTACAATCGACCAACCATTGCAACCTCTACATCGCCAAATGATCAATGATTTTGGCGTACAGCTTCCTGACGGACGCAGTCAATTGACGCTAGAAAGACAACACGAAGGCGATGATTATCGCTGGATAGTGGAAATGAGCGAGGGAAGAAATCGTCAAATTCGGCGAACTTTCGATGCGTTAGGCTACACTGTTAAAAAACTCCACAGAACAAACTTTGGCAATTATTCGCTCGGCGACCTCAAGAGAGGCGAATGGAGAGAAGAGAAATTCACGAATTCATAATTTACTCCGCGGCTCTTTACATTTTACAGTAAATATTGTAATATAGCTTTTGTGCTAAATTTGATAGAAAGTGTAACTATATAATGGAAACGCTAGGGCGCGAATCTGAGCCTTTGCCTTCAGAAAAACTAAGAGCTGTCATACGTAACCTTAAGAAAGAAAGATCGGATACCATAGAAAAAATGTTCTATGAGAATGATGGGCCCAATATTTTACCAAAATTCCTAGAAAACCAAATCTACGCTTACATCGAACTTATTAAAGAGGTTGAGAAACATACTACGAAACTTGAATATCCTATATCCGTAGCGTTCAAAGATGACGACAATAACATTTACTACTGCATAAATAACCCCAAAGAAAATTACTACATAACACTTTACCTAAATCCAATTAGCAAACAACCTCCAAAGGCCTACATCCACAGTTACACCAGAAAATATAATAGCGAGAACGAGGGATATAAACTAGACATAGAGACCGAGGAATTCATAGCAAAAAGCGGCCTGAGCTGTTTTGAGGATTTCCTGAAAATAATTCGTCCGTGCGAGGCTTACATAAACAGTGTGCTCGCCAAAATGTCTTAAAACTGCTATAATATATAATCATGTCTAAATTACCAACAGTCGCCATCATCGGGCAAGCCAACGTCGGCAAAAGCTCATTATTCAATCGCTTGACGCGCTCTCGCACAGCCATAGTCGCCAGGGAAGCTGGCACGACACGCGATAACGTCGTTGGTAAAGTTTCATACAAACGACGCAACGTCGACTCCACGCCGTCAGATGACTATTCGCAATTTTGGCTCATCGACACAGCCGGACTTAAGACTGCCGAGGACGAATTTGAAGCGACCATTCAGGACCAAATCGCTGACGCCTCCGCCGCCGCTGATGTAATCCTCGTAACTGTCGACTCCACCGCATATCCTTCCGACGCCGATCGACAATTAGCCAAAAAAGCCCTAAAAAGCGGCAAGCCAGTCATTTTAATCGCCAATAAAGCAGACTTAAAAGGCTCTCTTTCTATCGACGAATTCAAACGACTTGGTATTAAAAACATCATAAAAACTTCCGCCGAGCACAGCATTGGCATTTCGGAGCTTCTTGATAGCATCGCCGAACTTATTCCGCCAGCCACCGAAACTGCACCTGATGACGTTATTCGCGTTGCGCTAATCGGCCGCCCGAATGTCGGAAAGAGTAATCTATTCAATACCTTAGCGGGCAAGCAGCAGGCCATCGTCGCCAACGTTGCGGGTACGACTCGCGACGTAAACCGCGTTCAAGTTCGTTATCACGGTCAGACGATTGAACTGCTTGACACTGCTGGAATTCGCCGCCAAGGGAAGCAGGAAACTGGAATTGAGAAGTTCTCAGTTCTCCGCACCATGCAAGCCATCAACGAAGCCGACGTTTGTCTGCTTCTTATGGACGTCAATGAGCTTAACGTTCAATTGGATCAGCGCCTAGCTGGAATCATTGACGAGGCAGGCAAGGGGCTGGTTCTGGTTGTTAGCAAATGGGACTCCGTCGAAGGTAAGGACGCTTATACTCATGATGAAATTGCCCCACAAATTAGCTATAATTTCAAATTTACCCCATACGCTCCGCTTATATTTACCTCGTCTGTCACTGGGCAAAATGTCACTAAGCTATTCGATCTGGCAGTCGATATTTATAAACGCCGTCGCCAAGAATGTAAAACTCGCGCCTTAAACGATATCTTACAAAAAGCCATTGCCGCACATCCGCCAGCTGGTCTGAAAAACTCGCACCCGAAACTTCGCTACATTGTCCAGACAGATATTGCTCCGCCATGGTTTGTTATTTATGGCAGCAATCTGAAATTTGTCCACTGGAGCTACAAGCGTTATTTGGAGCGAACTTTACGCGAGGCTTTCAATTTTGCAGGAACGCCGATTAAAATGTCTTTCCGTGACGAAAAGCAATTAAAGGCCAATCGTGAACGCGTTGCGCGCGGTCTGGCGCCAGTCACCAAAGCCTACAAGCAGGCCAAAAACGCCGAAAAAGGCATATAATACCACATTTTTGACAAAATCTATTGACATTTTATTCTATTACCGATATATATATATATATTAGCTTTCACAATGTGTTAGCTTGCGTCAAATTCGACACATCGTTGGAGGAAAATAAATCCTCCGCCCAACTGGAAGGACAGTCCCATGCTGGAAGGATTCCTCAAACTCATGCTGCTCACAGCCATTGGCGTGGCTCTCGGGTCCGCCGTGATAGGAGGAATTACAGGAGCCCTCGTAGGAGGACTCATTGGTGAGGCGGCGGGAGTTCCCGTTACCACAACTGCTCCAATCGGAGCAGTTGTCGGAGCTGTAACAGCCGGAGCCGCTGCGTGGCGGCGCATCTGGTGCAACGACAAGAGGGACAACCCTCCTACCGATAGTCAGGCGTAAGCCTGCTCGAAAATAGCTCGCTCGAAAATAGACTCAATATTGAATCCAGTTTTCGGCTTGAGTACGTTTTCGAGCGGGCTATTTTCTTTTATAGTGAATCTTAGCTGTATCCGCTCCATAGATACATACCTATGCTGATGAGTCGGAAACGACGAAAGCGAACTTTTATTCAAACATCATCAATTGCGCAGACAAAACTTCACGCGTAATTTCGTCCGCACGTTCACCAATTAGCACAATTTTTGCTGGTTCTTCCGTCGCAGAATTAGCTATTTGAATCTGATTTTCCGTTGCCTCCAAATGATGCCGCGCGCCATTATCATCAATAAAACAGCCCTTCATTCGCCTGAGTTTATAAGCATCAAAAAGTTCCGGCCAAATTTTTTCCAGAGTCGCCGCAGCAATTTTCATACCAGAAACATCCAGCACAGCATACGTCGGATTATCCGGCACGACCAACTCGCCGTCATACTTATCGAAAAACGTTAGTAGTCCCGACGGCGTCGTCATTTTATTGATATCAAATTTACCTCGTGGCGCGCTCAGTATTTTTCCGTAAGGCAGGGAGCTCAGCTTGGATTCATACTGCAGTCGCTCGTCGTCACTTAGCAGATCTTCTTTGGTTACTAAAATCATATCCGCCGCTTGCAACTCAATTTCATGCGCCGGCTCAATTCCATGTAAAATCTCATGTGCATCAATAACATAAAAACTCTGCGCCAACTCGTACTTATTGAATATTTGTGCATTAATCAACTTCTCGACCAAATTCATCGTTCGCGCCACACCAGTCGCCTCAATAAACACCGGAGCAGGGGAATTGCGACAAAAGTCAAGTAACATTCGCGTCAATGCATGCTTCGACGAGCAACAAACACAATCGCCAGCCAAAGTCGTCACAATATCCGCCAGCTTTTCCAATCGATAACCGTCAACGTTTTCATTAGCGTATTCATTCTCAATCACCCGAGAACCCTTATAGTCACTTTGTTGCAATAAGAACTCAAGAACACTAGTTTTCCCAGCGCCCAACGAGCCGTTCACCAAATACAACGGAACTTTATCGATAATCGCTCGCCCATCATCAAACGGCGCATTAATGCTAAATTCCAAATCATCGTCGCGTTTTGCCATATGCTTATTATACGTCATTTTCACAAGGTGATATACTAAGTCTATGAAAGTCATCTTAGCGTTGGGAAATCCAGGCGAAAAATACACAAACACGAGGCATAATGCTGGGTTTTTAATTATTGATAAATTTGTGTCAGAGCAGGGAAAAACCTTTTCGAACAAACCGAAGTTTTCCGCCGATATTGCCGAGCTGAATATTTCTGGAGAAAAAATCCTGCTGGTTAAGCCAACTACTTTTTACAACGAGGTTGGAATTTCCGCCCGAGCAATCTTAGATTTTTACAAATTGACATTGGACGATTTACTAATTATTCACGACGACACAGCGCTGGACTTTGGCAAAATTCGAACCCGCAAAGGCGGTCGAGACGCGGGCAGTAATGGATTAAAGTCGCTCCACTCTCACGTCGGATCAGACTTTTGGCATATTCGCATTGGTACAGATAATTTACTTAGGCGCCAAGTCGGTGACGTAGATTTTGTCCTAGGCAAGTTCAATTCAGACGAGCAGAAAATTCTCCAAAGCTGGATATTGCCCGAATCAATTAATTTGATCGAGAAGTTTATTAACGGAACTATCGAGCCGTTCAGTATAAAATATTAAACAAATTCTAGCGTCGTTTTCGCGGCACAATTTTTGAAGCGCCGTTCTTCAATTGCTCTTCGGCTTGATGTAATTTTGCAGTCGCGGCTTCTTGCAAATTGATCGATCGGGCTTCCAATATGCTGCTGCCGACCGCCAAACTCACAAACAATAAGCCCAAGCCACCCGTCGCCCATTCCGGTAGTTCCAAGTGGAATAATTTGGCAATCATCATCACGCCGAGCGCCATAATTGCCCAGTGAGCGCCATTTTCCAGATATTTATATTTGCTAAGCGCGCCTGTTCTTAGCAAATAAACAGTTAGTGATCGAACCCAAATCGCTCCAGCGCCCAGCCCAGCCACGATTAATAGCACGCTGTTAGTAATGGCGAACGCACCAATCACGCCGTCAAAACTAAAGCTGGCGTCCAGAACTTCCAAATATAACAAGCTAGCAAACGCCGCCCAACCAGTTTTAATCTTAACGGACTTCGCGTCATCTTCATGGAAAAATGACCCAAACAACTCCAACCCAATATGCAACACAATTCCAAGCACTGCCGAAATCAACACCAAAGATTTATGCGGCGCCTCGACCGTAAAATACAAAACAGCCGCCACGCTAAGCATTATGCACACCTTAAAATTCTCAAATCGCCCAGCCTTCGCCAAGATCGGCTCAACATGTCGCATCCAGTGAACGCGCTTGTTGTAATCGATGAAATAGCTAAGCCCAATCATAATCAAAAACGCACCACCAAACGCGTCAATCATCGGCGACGCCTCGTGCAGGATCTTGCCGTACTCGACAGGTTTATGAAGCGCCAGATTGACAACATCCATAAATCCATGACCGCTCGCAATCATCACAATAGCAATTGGCAATATGAATCGAACGACAAACACCGCCACAAATATGCCAGCCGTCAGGAAGACTTTCTGCCAAACTTGGCTCATTCCCGCCAAAACCTTGCTATTTATCACCGCGTTGTCGAAGCTAAACGTAACTTCCAAAACCACCAAAATAGTAAATAACCAAAGACCGCTAACGCCCATATGGCTAAAAATCAAACTGCCCAGACCTAAGGTCAATAGGACCGAAAACCAGAAAATCCGAAACGGATGATGTGAATGTAAAAGATGTTTCATACTGATTTAGTATAGCATAAGCATGGAGTATAATTTTATATATGGCACAAAAATCGCCAGATGGTCGCATAAAAAAGTTTTTATCAGCCAACAGTGAATTGATCGGTTGGGTGGTTTTTGGCGTCCTTATAATTTCTATTTATCAATTCAGCTCACGATTCGGCGTCATGTTATTAAACGGAGAATTTGCAGAATGGTGCAATAAATTACTTCCGTCATTACAAGATTTCATCACGCTGACGCTAAGCGTAATTGTCGAGGCGGTCCCATTCTTAATTTTAGGAATTATCATATCCGCGCTTATCAGGTACTTTTTATCATCAAAAGACGTTTTCAAAATATTGCCAAAAAACGCCTTTCTTCGACGAATTACACTCTCTATGATCGGGCTAATTTTACCCGTGTGCGAATGTGGCAACGTACCAATTGCACGCAGCTTAATAGCAAATGGATTAAAACCCGCCGACGTTATTAGCTTTCTTTTCGCCGCCCCAATCTTAAATCCGATAACCATAATCTCAACTATGACCGCCTTCAGTTTTGACACCCGAATGGTTTGGTGGCGAATTATTTTTGCGCTAATTATCGTACAAATAACCGCTTTTATCGTCAGCTTTTTCAAGGAAGACTCCGTCATTAATCCAGAGTTTGAAAAACTTTGCCACTCTCATAATCACGGTTCAAAATTATCAAACATATTCAGCTCATCACGTAATGAATTCTGGCAATTATTTACTATGTTAGTCTTAGGCGCTAGCATCGCAGCTGCCACACAAATCTTCGTTCCGCGATTCATCATAAACGCCGTCGGCGGCGACATTTTCCTATCAGTCATATCCATGATCACACTAAGTTTCATCATCTCGATATGCTCCAGTATCGACGCATTCTTCGCACTGGCTTACCTGCGAAATTTCACAACAGGCTCAATTTTATCTTTCTTGCTATTCGGACCGATGATAGACATTAAAATGATTACGCTGTTAAAGACAACTTTTCGCTGGAAATTTATTGCAACAATTACCTTAACTGTATTCGTCTTATCTCTAATTGTCGGGCTGGGGGTCAACTTATATGTACGCTAACCTTGCAAAATCAATTGGCGGAATTGTCGTTTGCACATATATTTTGTTATTAGCTTGGCGCGACCAACTCGGCTTTTACGTTCATCCACGTTATCACACATTCGCGGTTATAATTAGCATAATCGGTATTATACTTTTGCTTATTGATATAATGTTGCAATTAAAAAATAAACCCGCAAAAGACAAATCTAGAATTGGCTTGAAAAAAATTGCCCCAATATCTTATTTTGCAATAATTATATTATCAGTCGGATATATATTACCACCAAAGTCACTCTCTCCAAGCAGCCTCGCGCAAAAAGAAAGCCCTGCGATTATTGAGCCCGAAAGTCATTGCGAAACACCTCAACCAAGAGAAGACTCTTCTACGATCTCAATAAATCGCTGGAGAACCGCCATAAATTCCTGCAAAGAAGCCTCTTATTTTAACGGCAAAGATATTACCATAACCGGCTTCGTTTCAAATGATCTGTTAAAAAACTATGGCTATAATTACTTCAATATTGCCAGATACGTTATAAGTTGCTGTACCGTCGACAGCGTGCCTATGAAAATCCTGGTCGAGAAAAACTTTTCGACAGACTACCCAGATGGAACATGGCTAATCGTCAAGGGTAAATTGTCGCAAAAAATCGTTAATAGTCAAGCTGAATACGTCATAACCGACGCGCATATCACAAAAATCAGCCAACCCAAATATCCTTATGAACTACTCGGACTGTAAGTCTATTGCACACTTGTTGCAATAAGTTATAAACTATTGATAGCACTATGCTAAATGAGATATTTGAACGTCACAATCTTCGCCTGACAAAACCGCGCCAGCAAGTATTCGATATCCTGCGAAATTCAGATGTACCTCTTACGGTCGGCGATATTGCGAAAAACTGCAAAAACATTAACCGTGCCAGCATTTATCGCACGCTACTAATGTTCGATAGTCTGAATATTATAAACACTATAACTATTGGCTGGAAGAATTATTACGAGTTAGCGGAACCTTTTATACCACATCATCACCATCTATACTGCATCAATTGTCAAAATGCCGAACCCATACAATCGCAAGAACTCGAAAAGCTCATAGATCTCATTGGTAAAAAGCATAATTTCATAGTCACAAAACACCACTTTGAGCTGGAAGGTATTTGCGAAAAGTGCCGACATATTATAGAAAATAAATAATTTTTCCCAACAAAAAAGCGCCAGGTAAGGGTGGGCATCACCTGACGCTTTTTTACCCTTCAACCCACCCGAGCTACCGTATCAGTGAAGCGTCGCGACTAAAACTCCAAAAGTCCGCGCCTGATAATTATCAATACAATTTTGCACTCACATTAACAGAGGTCGCCTTTGAAAAAGGGCAGTTAAAGGGGTTAGTATGCGCGTAACGTTGAACCGCAAAAAGTGGAGGGTAAGAATACTTAATGCCATTGCGCGCAACCTAACATATAGTTAGAATAGGGGGTATAAGGTGCGTTTGGTTAATGATTACTTAACCAATCGTCCTTGATTATAGCAAACATTTGACAAAGTGTCAATACTTTTTACCACATTTTTTATGGAAATCAATAGAATTACACCAGATGAGCATATTTTCTCCCAGAGATTAGCGCATATTGCCAATCCACCAAAAAGCTTATGTTATATGGGAAAGTTGCCGGAAACAAATGCGCCAGTCGTATCAATCGTCGGATCCCGTAAGCCGTCCGCCTACGGAAAAGAAGTCACCGAGCGATTAGCAACAGATCTGGCAAAAGCCGGATGTGTAATCGTGAGCGGGCTGGCGCTAGGCGTGGACTGTATTGCCCAAAAAGCTGCGATTGAAGCTGGCGGAACGGTCGTGGCGGTCGTTCCAAATGAACTTCCGGATATTTCACCGCGGACTAATTATCAATTAGCCATGAGCATCATAGAGCAGGGCGGCGCGGTCGTTTCAGAATGGATGAAGGGCGATAATAAAATAGTTAACCGCTGGAGTTTTCTGGAGCGAAATCGTCTGGTTAGTGGGCTAGCTGACGGAATTATTATCACCGAAGCTGCCGAGCGAAGCGGCACACTGAACACCGCCTCTCACGCACTAAATCAGGGAAGAGATTTGTTTGTAGTTCCCGGAAACATAACCAGCCCACTGTCGGCGGGTTGCAATACCTTATTAAAACAAGGGGCGTATTTGGTGACAGACGCCGACGATGTTTTATCAATCATCGCGCCAGAAAAATTGCAAAAAGACAACGGTCAAGAATTAGCAGCCAGCGCAACAATTGAAGAAGCTATTATCATAAAACTCATCTCAGAAGGACTTCGTGACGGCGACGAAATTCAACAAAAATCCGGCCTATCCGCGTCAGACTTCGCCACAGCACTCACAATGCTAGAAATCAACGGAGTGATTAAGCCTCTCGGGGCAAACAACTGGACATTGCGGTAGTTTTATTATATAATGCTACTTTATGAGAAGTCCCGACAGTTTACATCCAGAAAATGACATTACAGACAAAAAAAGAGAAGAGCCATTTTTTAGCATAGAAGGCATACCTCCAACGCTACTTAGCCTCATCGGAACTGCCGCTGCGTGCATTGGAATAAAGGACCCCACTACATTTAAAGGATTTGCCGCTTTCGTTATTGGCAGTGTAATGGATGCGCTAGACGGCAAACTAGCCAGGGCAACTGGAGGAGAAACTAAACTAGGCAAAATTGTTGACCATACTGGAGATAAAATCAAAGTATTCTATACGATATGGAAGATGTATGAAGCAGACACAGCCCCAAGATCGGTACTTGGTGGCATTGCCGCATTTAACGCTATCAATGCAGCGTGTTCAATAAAAACTCATATAGACAACCCCGACATGTCACAGGCGCCTGAAAAAAGTGGCAAGATAGCCATGGCCATGGAGGTTGTATCTCTAATATTATATTCTGCCGGTAAATTTGCTGAGCTGCACGGCTTAAGAAAAACTAGCAACACAGCCAGGGCACTAGGTGGGCTGGCAGCAGCAACTGCTATAATTCCTGCAACACTATCGACAGCAAGCTATATCAGGCGAGCAAGCGGCAATAATCACAACCCAGAAAAGCACCAAAATACGGCAGTTAATCGCAGTCTTGGAATAGCGGCACTACTTTGTCGCATTGGAGAATCTAGCCGTCAATAGAGATTGTTATTGTAGCTACATAGTGATTTGTTATAATATAAAGTTATGAAAAATCTCGTTATCGTCGAGTCACCAGCCAAAGCTAAAACCATCGAGAAATACCTCGGCAAGGATTTTCACGTCCTGTCCAGCGTGGGGCATATTCGCTCGATTGTTAAAAAGACGAAGGATGGAACGCCGCCGATTGACGTGGCTAACGATTTTTTCGCAATTTATGAAGTTGATCCTGAAAAAAAGAAAGTTATCACCGAGCTAAAGAAAAATGTCAAGGCAGTTGGCAAGGAAAATGTTTGGCTCGCAACCGATGAAGACCGCGAAGGAGAGGCTATTGCTTGGCACTTATGTAAGGTGTTGGATCTTCCAATTGAAACAACCAAACGAATCGTCTTTCATGAGATCACCAAAGACGCTATAACCAATGCAATTAAGAATCCGCGAACCGTGGATATGAATTTGGTTCAGGCGCAACAAGCCAGGCAAATCCTTGACCGACTGGTTGGTTTTGAGCTCAGCCCAGTCGTCTGGCAGAAAGTCCCCGGCGGCAAGTCGGCTGGTCGCGTTCAGAGCCCAGCGGTGCGATTACTAGTCGAGCGCGAACGAGAAATTATGAAGTTTGAGGGCAACTCTCAGTTCAAAGTTACTGCCATTTTCATTCACGACAATCAAGAATTCAAGGCCGAACTTAATCAAAAATTCGATACAGAAGAAGCGGCGAACGAGTTCTTAAATAGTCTGAAACCCGCCGAATTTATTGTTAGCGATATCTCAAAAACTCCTGGGACCAGAAATCCAGCGGCGCCATTTACCACTTCAACCCTGCAACAGGAAGCCAACTCTAAGCTTGGCTTCAGTTCCAAAGCAACTATGGCCTCGGCGCAAAAATTGTACCAAGACGGAAAAATCACTTATATGCGTACCGACTCGGTGAATTTGAGTGGTCAAGCCATCGCGGCGGCCACCGATTTTATCAAGCGTCTTTACGGTCCAGATTACTCAACGGTTCGCAAGTTTAAGACCAAATCCGCGTCCGCCCAAGAAGCCCACGAAGCCATTCGCCCGACAGACATCACTCTGGAAACCGCATCTAATAATAGCTATGACCAGAAATTATACGACCTAATTCGACGCCGAACTTTAGCGTCGCAAATGTCGCCAGCGAAACTGGAAAAGACAACTATTACAATTGACATCAAAGGCGATAATTTACCTAAGAGCAAAAAACCCGCTCAGTTTGAGGCAAAGGGCGAAGTCATTACGTTTGACGGATTTTTGCGCGTTTACGGCGGCAATAAAGATGAGCTTCTGCCAAAATTACAGTCTGGCGATGAAGTTAATTCTCACGACATTACGGCTCGTCAAACATTCACTAGACCGCCAGCTCGCTACACTGAAGGTTCGCTAGTTAAGAAGTTGGAGGAGCTTGGAATTGGACGTCCGTCAACTTACGCTACGATTATTGACACTATTCAGACTCGCGGCTACGTTGAAAAGGGTGACAGCGAAGGTCAACCGCGTGATGTAATTGTCCTGAACTATAACGGCGAGGAAGTTAGTCGAAGTATTGTCCAGGAAAAAACTGGCTCGACACGCGGCAAGCTTATTCCAACGCCAAGCGGCGAACTGATTGCCGATTTCCTGACGGACCATTTTACGCAAATTGTCGATTACGATTTTACCGCCAACGTTGAAACGGAATTTGACAAGATTGCTGGCGCCAATCTGGAAAAAAGCACAATGTTGCACGGATTTTACACGCCTTTCCATAAATTGATCGAGCAATCTGGCGGAATTGACCGAAGTAAAGTCGGCGCTAATCGTGAAGTAGGAATCGACCCGAAGACGAATAAGCCGATTATCGCAAGATTCGGTCGTTTCGGTCCAATGTTGCAACTTGGCGAAACTGATGGCGACGAAAAGCCACGTTTTGCGCCGCTGCCAAAGGGTGCGAAAATTGAGACAGTTACGCTGGAGCAAGCATTGGAAATGTTCAAATTGCCACGCGTCGTCGGACAAACAGAGGACGGGCAAGATATTAAGGCGAATATTGGTCGATTCGGTCCGTATATTCAAGTTGGCAAATTGTTTGTTTCCATTAAGCCAGAAGATCCGCATAGCATTACTTTAGAAAAGGCACGCGAACTTTACGCCGCCAAATTAGAAGCCGAAGCCGCTAAGAATATCGCCGAATTTCCAGATGGAATTAAGGTTCTCAATGGGCGATTCGGTCCATACATTACCAACGGCGCCAAAAACGTTAAAATCCCTAAAGCCACAGATCCGAAAACTATTACTCACGAAAAAGCTCTGGAGTTATTAAGCGCCACAACAGCGAAGCCAACTCGCAAACGCGTAGTTAAAAAAGCCACCAAAACATCCGCTAAAAAGAAATAGCGTTTTCATACTATCTAATAATTCCGGATAATAAAAACTCTTCATATAATCTATTGCAAAAAACGTAAAATAAATGCTATAATTTATATCAGCAATTATGACATTTATCTATTGACTTTTGTCAAATGCAATTGTATAATTAAAAACATGTTTTCAATCAATATAACCTGTGGTGAGGCAGAGAGGATGTTTCTAGTAGCATGAGCGAGACAGCAAAAACCGAGCAAAGCGCCAAATTAAATTCTGTCGTCGATACTATTATTTCTAAGATTCCGCAAGAGCGCGAGAAGGAGATTATTTCTCGACGATTTGGTTTGTATGATCGAAAAGAAACATTAGAGTTAATTGGCGATATGTTCGGCATTACTCGCGAGCGCGTTCGTCAGCTAGAAAAAGCAATCTTAACACGTCTACGTGCGGCTGTCGCCGAGGGAGAACTTCCTTCGGTTATTGCTATGGAAAAAGAAATTACTTCGAGTTTGTCGGAGATGGGACGAGTCGCGCGTATGCAGGATTTGGCATCACATTTCCTCGGTAAAGAAGCTACTGCAATTGACCGCGCTCGTGTGGCGTTCATTTCTGAACTAGCAGAAAACATCACGATTGTTACAGAGAATGACGATTATTACCAAGCGGCAGCAATTGACACTCTCGGCAATGAAAAGCAAATTAGAGCACGAGTTGAAGAAGTTGTCAAAACGATCAAAAAGCACGGCGAACCCGTTACCGCGGAAGAATTGCACAAAAAATTGGACTATGAACATCCTTCAAACATTGCAGCCTTGGCCACCGTTAGTAAAAAATTGGCCAGCTTAAACGATCAGTGGGGACTAGCCAAATGGCCAGCCGTTAACCCAAAGAACATCCGCGATAAAATCTACGTTGTTCTAGACACGAATGGCTCACCGATGCATTTTTCCGACATCGCCAAGGGAATTCGGGATAGCGAATTTAACCGCCGAAGCGTCACGACGCAGGCAATTCACAATGAACTTATTAAAGACAAGCGCTTTGTTCTAATCGGCCGCGGTATTTACGCGCTTGCCAGCTGGGGCTACAGCCGCGGAACTGTAGCAGATATCATTACCGATATTTTGAAGAATTCCGAAACTCCGCTTCATCGCGACGAAATCGTTCGTCAAGTCCTCGACAAACGACAAGTCAAGGAGACCACTATTCTATTAAACCTTCAATCAAAGCCGCAATTCAAACGCGTCGCTAAAGCCACATACGTTTTTGAAGAAGTCGCTTAAGCTAAGTTGCAAACTTCTTTCAGAGGTGAGATAATTTACACATAATGCAGATTATTTCTTGGATCATCAGCATATTATTGCAATGGTACGTTTGGGTGCCAATTGTGGCAGTCCTGATGTTTTTAACGTGGCGGAATTATCGGAAGATCGAAGATTTCACCCCAGTTGAGAGTGTACTTTTGGTTCTGGAAATCCCACGCACCAACGACAAGCAAGAGCTTGCCGCCGAGCAGTTATTCGCTTCACTACACGGAATTCTTCGCGACAATAAAGAATTGCGATTATCTGGCGGACACCAAGAACACATCAGCTTTGAAATCGCCTCAGTCAATGGGCAAATTCGCTTTTACGTTTGGGTGCCAAAAACCTTGCAAAGTTTCGTCGAAGGGCAGATTTATTCTCAATATCCAACCGTTCAGATTCACCAAGCCGACGAAGATTACACCGAACACGAGCGTGACCACGAAGTTGCTTACTCGACAGAATTGACATTAACTACAGATGAATTTCTCCCAATTCGCACCTTCCAAAACTTCGAAGTCGACCCGCTGGCTGGCATTACAGGCACGCTAGCGAAATTGGAAACCACTGGTGAAGAATTGTGGATTCAAGTGCTGGTCAGACCAATCCCGGATGACTGGCAAAACGCCGCTGATCGATATATCAATAGCATAAAAAACGGACGAATGTTCTCTTTGCCAGGATTCGGCGGCAGTATGCAGTGGCTAATCGGCGTACTTGGCGCGTTATGGCAGCCACCAGAGCAGGGAGCAAATCAATCGACAGCTGTTGAGCTATCAGACCGCGATAAAACTCGCATTTCTGAAGCAGAAAAAAAGGCGACCAAGCTCGGCTACGAGGTAAAAATTCGCTTGGTTTATATGGGCGAAAGTCAGACAAACGCCAAGCTTCGCATGCAGGCGCTCGTCGGTACGTTTAAGCAGTTTAACTCAACAAATCTCAACGGATTTCACGCCGTCAAGGGCGCGTTTGGCAAAGAATTTATTGATAAATATCGCAAGCGTTCGTTCATCGGCGACGGTTTCATCTTAAATATAGAAGAATTGGCGTCAGTTTTTCACTTGCCACACACCAACGTTGAAACGCCAAATATAGTTTGGGCAAGCTCTAAAACCGCAGAACCGCCATCCAAATTGCCAGTCTTAACCGGCGAAGACGTCAACGATGACCAAATTTCTGCCTTTGGCGTCACCAACTTCCGCGGCATCAGCCACCAATTCGGTATGTTGCGCTATGACCGCTCACGCCACGTTTACATAATCGGACAAACGGGCGCCGGAAAAAGTGGACTATTAGAGCTCTTCGCCTTAAGCGACATTTTCCATAATCAAGGATATGCCATCATCGACCCGCACGGCGACTTCGCGATCAACAACATGAAATTTATCCCCGGCAGCCGATTGAACGACGTGATCTATTTCAATCCAGCCGACACCGCGTATCCTCTGGGATTCAACCCGCTGGAAGTCACAAACCCGAACCAAAAAACCAACATCTCATCAGAAATCATCGGCGTTTTGAAGCGTATTTTCGGCGATTCGTGGGGACCGCGGCTTGAGTATATTTTGCGGTACACAATTCTGGCTTTACTGGACCGACCGGAAGCGACGATGCTTGACATTACTCGTATGCTAACAGATAAGGAATTCCGAAAAGAAACGCTGACTTATTGCCAAGACACCGTGGTTCTGCAATTCTGGAATGTCGAATTTGCCAGCTGGAATGACAAGTTTGTCGCCGAGGCAATTGCGCCAGTCTTAAATAAAGTCGGGGCTTTCACCGCCAATCCAATCATTCGCAATATTATCGGGCAGCCAAAATCCACGTTCAATATTCGCCAGATTATGGACGAAGGAAAGATTCTAATTGTCAATCTGTCCAAGGGTCTAATTGGTGAAGATAATGCCGCCATACTCGGTTCGTTCTTGGTCACGAAAATCCAGCTTGCCGCCATGTCTCGAAGCGACATTCCTGATGTCCGCGACCGCCGCCCATTCTATCTTTATGTAGATGAGTTCCAGAACTTTGCCACCGATTCATTTGCAACTATTTTATCCGAGGCTCGAAAATATGGCCTTAATTTGACCGTTGCCAACCAGTACATTTCCCAGATGAGCGACACGGTTCGCGACGCGGTTTTCGGAAACGTCGGCACTATGATTTCTTTCCGAGTTTCTGCTGACGATGCACCGATTCTTGCCAAGCAATTCGAGCCGAACTTTGAGTCAATCGACCTTCTACAGATGCACAATCGTAATTTTGTTGTCAATATGGTTATCGGCGGCGAGAAAACTCCTGCGTTTTCTGCCCGCACATTGGAACTTCCGCCAAGCCAAGCCGACAACACGCCGCACATTATTGAACATTCGCGTCGCATGTATTCGCGAAACAGGGAAGATGTTGAGAGGGAAATTGATGCCACAATAAAGCCTGTTCGCAATCAAAAAAAGCAACCAGCCAAACCTCAACCGCAGCCCGCAAACAACGCTCCAGCGGTCAATAGCCAACCGGAAAAGCAGCAGCCCGCAGCAAACGATGACGAAGTTGTTTTGCAAATTCGCGGCAATGACAATGCGCCTACAGAGACCGCAATTAGCACAGTTACGCCGCTAAATTCAGCCACGCCAAAAAGACGACGTCGACGTCGAAAAAAGAGCGCTACCGCCGACTAAAAACTATTCGTATCGCCACTGACGCATATCGGAATTGTAAACATCGGTGATTCGCGGAGAAACCAACGTAGAAGTCGGTCCAGATGGCACCGATATGGCGTTTTGTTTAGTCAGGAAGGTTAGCAATTTCTGATTTTGATATCGTAGGTTTTTCGGCAATGGCTGGCTAGCCACAACCTCAGCTCGCGGCGTAGACATCACAAAACCCCACTCGCCAAATGACGGCACATTCACCGAAAACGCCGCCACATATCGCTCTGGATGAGATGATTTGACGGTGTTTGCCACCATATAAAAAGCATGCGGAGAGAAAAATGAAGACGTCGCCTGAGTCACCATAACTCCTCGCTCCGTTAAAATATTGCCAATTTGACGATATAATTGCTCAGAATACAACTTGGCTAATTTTTCGTTCGACGGATCCACCAGATCAATCATCACAACATCATATTTATCCTTGGTAGAGAAGGCGAATTGGAAAGCGTCTTGATTGACAATAGAAACGCGCGGATCGTGCAGAGAGCGCTGATTTATATCGGTGAGAAGATGATTAGTTTTCGCCAGATTAGTCATCACCTCATCGATATCAACCAACGTAATATGCTCAACGCTGGGATATTTCAAAACGTCCCGAGCCAGAAGGCCATCGCCGCCGCCCATAATCAGCACGCGCTTCGGGTTAGCGATTGAAGACAGAGCGGAAGTGGACAGTGTTTCGTGATAGCGCGCTTCGTCAAGGCTGGAAAACTGCAGATTGCGATTCAAAAACAACCTCGTGTCATTCTTATATCTCGTCAGGACAATTTTCTGATATGGCGTCTGTTGCTGCCACATTACAGGATCTTTATACGTTCGTTTGTCAATTCCGTGCTCAATTTCCGTCGCATAAATAAAGAACCCCAGAAGTAACATTGTTGCAATAACGCTAATTGTCATAATAATTTTCGAAGCCTTCATTTGTTTAAGAATTAGAACCGCAACGCCAATATTCAAAGCCGCCACCAAATACGCGCTACGCATTAAGCCAAGATACGGAAGCATAACGAGCGGGAATAATAGCGACGCAATTAACGCCCCAAAATAATCGAGCGCTAAAATCTTACTAAACAATTTCACCGAAGACTTGCGCCCGAATTCCTGAAACATCTTCATTAAAAGCGGAATTTCCAGCCCGATACAAATACCAATTGCCAGACTTATGACGGCAAAAATTAGCCAATGTGAACGCGTAAAAACGAAGCCCAAATACATCAGCATCACCGAATTTCCGCCAATTAATCCCAGAATAATTTCGTTCGTTGCGAAGCTGGTCGCTGGATGAAGCTTGATGTAATTGACCAGCAGTGAGCCAATTCCCATACCGAACAGCGTCACGCCCGTCGCCAAACTGAAACTCAAAATCGAATCGCCCACCAAATACGACGCAGCCGCGCCTAAAATCAGCTCGTAAATAATTCCGCCAATTGCTACCAAAATTGCCGCCGCAAATAAAGCAACTTGCTCCCGTTTTCTCGTACTTGATCGTGACATTATAACTCCTTTTATTTACCAAGCCCGCCGCTACTGCCGCCATAAACACTGCGCGATCCGCCGTGACCTCCGCCATTACTGCTGTCGGAATTGTTATCAAAAATGAACGCAAACAAAATAATGGCGATAAATATGGCAATAACTATAATCGTCGTCCAGTCAATCGGCTTAATGGTCCTGCCAAACATTTCCTTCTGTTCTTTGTCGCTCAACTGAACCTTACGATAGGCGTCGTATTCGCGATTGTTATACTTCTCAATTGTTATCAACTGACGGTTTTTCGGCGCGCCAGTATCCCTCAAAGTAGCGTACGCCATCAGTTCTTTCGGGAAAACTTGATAGGTATTCTTACCCTTGATATTAACAATTTCACCCACGCCAACTTCATCAACTACTACTGTATGTTCTTTTCCATCCTGCTCGGAAACGGTAAATGATTGACCTTTTTCCAATTGCGTTGGATCAATTGCCTGAGTGAAACGAATCGGCTCGTACAGAGAAACGGTTTGATCGCTGTGATCATATTCCACCCAGCTATCATAATCAGCCAGCCCGGTAATCTCCCACTCTTCCCAGTAGTAAAATCGCTTGTCTTTCTTATCCCATTCGCGAAAAAGCAAACAGCCAACAACTCGCAAATTAGTTTTCTTTCCAGTCAATATTTGGTTGATTTTAAGTCGCGCTTTGGTTCGTTTCATATTACATTGCCATTTCTTTCATAATTATGTTTTCTGCGTCCAACACCCGTGCAACCAACTCTTTTATTTGTTGCAATTTATCATCATCCAGTATTTTACAAGTTGTCATCGCTATATACGCCACGCCGCTTTCTGGCCACGTATGAATCGCGATATGCGACTCCGACAAAAGCAGGGCAGCACTGATTCCTTGCGGAGAAAATTGATGCATCACCGATTCCAAAGAATGCAATCCCGCCAATTCCGTAACATTTCTTAACATTTTCTGCAGCTCATCCGCGTCATTAAGCAAGGCAGAGTCAACTTCGCTCACTTTTATGGTTATAGACTGGAACGCGGACGCATGCATATTATAGTAATTATATCACCTCTAGGGTGCCAGGGGTAAAGGTGAAACGCGACTCTTAGGGAATATCGGCATTTAGATTGTTGGGAAACTATAGATAAAGGCGGTATTAACAACAGCCGTTTATTGATTTTTCGTGGCGGCAGTAGTAATATTTACGCAGAAATAGGTAGCGCCACCCGTATTGGATAGGAGAGCAGACCTACTTCTTTTTTATGATGAATGAATATTTAAAAGTCCGAAAGCGCTACTTTTCTATTCTCGCTTAGTCTTTTTTATTGATATTGACCAGCAAAATTATTATGATTATAAGTAACAATACTGATATCATTAATTCGCCCATCGTAAAAGAATGAAAAATAATTCCATTATCAAGTATTTTAGTTCCGTTTGCCATATTATCCTCCTGCCCTCATTTTAGCATAAAATAACATGTTCATTTTATACTCATTTATATACGTATTGCGGAATCTAGCAAATAGCGACAAGAGGAGACTTGAGCAATCGCTTAAAAAGTAGTACGATAGCTGGACAGTTGTTGTGATTTGCAGCTGTCATTGTATGAAGACGCCTCAAAAACGAGGTGTCTTTTTTGACGGCTTCGAAAAAAATAGTAAATACATTCCGAATACAAGCTTAATCGCTGAGTCAATATATGCCATCACCTCTAATGGAATATCAGTAAAAATATACCCTACAAAAACATTAATGGCGCAAATAAGACCTAGATATATCATTGATTTTCCATGCACAAAATAATACGGGAAAAAATGCAGTGCAGTTGCCATCAGCGCTCCCAGCCAAATCAATCTCCAATTTTCAGTCGCAAAGAATGGTCCACCCAGCAAAACCATCAAGATAAATAATAAAATAACGGCATATAAAGATACTTTCTTTTGAAATTCACTCGAAGGGCCACCAGACAGCCTATTCAACACCTTTTTATTCATGTTGATTGAGAAAAAACTAATAACATATCCAATACTAAATACTTGCATATTTATTATTTGCTTTCCTCCTATTAGAGTAGCTATTGAAATAATCGCCGCTATTACAATTAGCCACAATCCACACGCTCTCTTATAATTGAATTCCAACTTTTCATCTTTATTATAATTTAAAAAAGCCATAAATATCTCCGATAAAATTATCACTCTTATTATATCACCGCAACGATAAAGCCTAAAAATCGTAAGCATTTATTATTAGCATATGATAAACTAATCTTATGGAAGCGCTTATATTTATAGTAGTAGCCGCAATTATTTTTCTGGCAATCAAAGCAAGGCAGGGGACCGGCGGCGACACAAGCCCAATTAAAACCCCAATAAAGAAAGAATACGTATATATTAAAAAATCTTGCGCAATGACACCAAGTGAATTATCGTTTTATAAAACTCTACACGAAGCAATAAACGGATGTGTAATTATACCTCAGGCTCATCTAAGCATGTTTTTAGACCATGAGATAAAAGGTCAAAACTGGAAGGCGGCTTTCGCGAGAATAAACGGCAAATCTGTAGATTTTCTAATTTGCACCAATGATATGAAGCCTCTCATAGCTATTGAACTTGATGATAATACTCACAATCAGCCCGATCGGAAAACGCGCGATGATTTCGTCAATTCAATCATAGCCAATACTAATATGCCCCTACTGCGATTTAAGGCAGGCGAATGGAACAGTGAAATAATTAAGCACAGAATCACCCAAGCTCTTTCGCAAAACTAGCAATTAAAAAACAATAGAACAAAATACGAACTAATTATTAGTCATTTTTAAGCATACACAAAGCCGAATCCGGCTGAGTATTTATATTAATAAATTTTGCGCGATACAAACATAAATTATAAATCCGAGCCAATGCAGATAAACCAACATACAACATAAAACTCGCCAAGCCGACAAATAGGGCGATTTATAAAAAAATAAACGACAAGTAGGTTGATTTGGTAAAAATGAGATAAATTTATCGCGAAGAAAGACGATGGAATAGTCGTGTTTTAGATATAGTTTTAATGTCGCACAATGTACCTAGTCAATACGTAAAGAGTGTAAAATAGACAACATATTTTGTGATAGAATAAGGGTGGAGGACAATATGGAACACGGAACCAAAATATTAGATAATGGAATTATTTTTCACTCTTTTACGATGGGGGAATTGTTGATATCAGTATTATTATTGATAATCATAATAATACTGCTTATCAATATCAATAAAAAAGACTAAGCGGGAATAGAGAAGTCATGTTTCTGGACTTCTAGGTATTCGTTTATAAACTCCGGCTTTTTGTTGCGAATCAGCGATTGTAACTTAAACTTGCTAATTCCGTTTACTGTTGTAACGGGCTTGTTTAAGTTTGTTGACGTCAGAAATCGCCGACGGCCGTGAATAAGTGGCATATCCTTAGTTATATACTTACTTATATAACTAATGACGCGTTGATATTCCGAGTTAAAATCGACGTCGTCGAATCTTTCGCCGATTCGCACAAACTCAGTAAAGCCTGAGTAATATCCGACAGCGTTATAGACTGTTTGACCGTTCTTAGTCTTTTTTCCTGAATCCTTCAATCGGCCGTTAAATCCGCTAATCATACAATGAAAATGGATTGCACCGTTTTTATGGAACTCAGGAACGGCAAGGTACTTCAAATTCGGCGAATGCTTCTTTTGGTTTCTGTACCAGTTTTGGAGCGTGCGACGTGTGTAATTAATGTCGAATCGCTTGCAGGTTGAAGGATTGCAGGTACACGGATTGTTATTGCATTTTGGATAACAAGCACGGCAGTTATACGTAAACGTACACCAATAGTCGAAACGATTGCATAGCATGATGTCTTTTATGGTCGTTTTTGTGCGACGGAGCGATCGGTGGATCGAATCTTGACGTCGCGTCTCTTTATTGACTTTTTTGATCTCTTTACGATCTGAGGACGGTAAATAATATCCGTCGTGATAAATAATAATCTTAAACATGTTTGGGTATTCCTTTACGATATCTCCTATAAAAATACCCTCCTCACTAATTCTTTTTGCCACCAAATACTCCCTAGGTTTTGTTAAAAGTATGCAAGTTGTGTCCCTATATCAAGTAGGGCCACAACTTTTGACGCTTGCGTCAAAAGTCTGCAAAATGCTTTTCTGGCCGTGGTGGAAGGGCCGAAAAGCACCGACGAAATCACGCCCATTTTGGGCGTGATTCGTCTTTTTGCGAGTTGTTAAGCAACACCGCCAGACAACTTGCGTCGAACTGTTTTAATAGCCCATTTTACCAAGCCAACGACCATGATCGTACCAGCAACGCCCAAAATAAATGGAGCGAATGAAACGAACGTGTCAAGTAGACCTGCAGGATTAAAAGCAGTTGTAAGCTTTGTTACAGTCTCTGCACCCATCGGTTCAGATTCCTTTCTCGACATTATTTATTCTACACGGGCGTCGACCCCTTCTGATTCTGTATAATAACGCGTTGAGGTTTTTGTTTTGAATATTGTTCGCGTTTGTTTGGATCGATATCCATTGTCGCACCAACAATCTCGTAAGTGTCGTAGATGTCATACGCTTCATTGTGTCGTTTCCAGATGTTAATATGTCGCGTCTTGCCGATATAGTCATTCTTTCGTGAATCGAACCGTAAAGACTCTGGATCTTTCCACAATTCGAACTGAATTGCCCAAAATCTGAAACACTCCACTTGCGAACGCAACTGTCGACGATATTTTATGTCTAAGTCTAAGAACTCCTGCATTGTACCGATAATTGTTTTCTCGGCCTTTCTCTGTTGACAAATAGCCTTGAATGTCTCCATTGAGACGGCTTTTTTACCAGAGAATAAGACAGTTTGAATCTCGTCGATAAAAAATGCAATCGGTCGATCATCTTTCACATCGAGGATATGATCGGCAATCTGGTCGCTAGTCAAAATCTTATCCGCTATCTTGAGTTTAATATTGCTATAAATGTATAGATTCGGATATCGGTCTTTAAGCTTCTTAATGTAGTGCGTAGCCGACAAGCTTTTTCCAGCACCTTGCGAGCCCGTGAAGAAGATTGTACCCGTAGGGAATCCACGTTTTTCTTTACGACGTTTTTTCAAAAATGTATTCCATTCAATCGACATGTTAGCCTCTTATCCAATTAATAAGCTTTTTAATTCCGTTAATGGTAGGTATCACGGCAAAATATAGCAGTAGCGTGGAAATAATTGCATTCCAGATAATAGGGGATATACCACTTAAAGAAACAAGGGTAGAGGGGATATTGCCGACATATCCGACAATTGCGGAAATCGATTCAGGTATGACATTGATGTTCGGGATCTGTTTAAGTAGATAGTCAACAGGGGTTAAGATCACATGCAACGGAAACATGAAAAACGAGAGAATTGCGTCAAACAGGGCAGAGAAGTTTATATTCATCAAACGTCTCCAATCATGTCATCGTCTTTATGACTTGTTAGCTTGTTAAACATTCGAACGATTATCCACAGAAAAAACAGAGCCATAGAGAAGTTGACAGCGACGGTTGCGATCGGAAATGTCTGATAGAATGTTTTCGTTCGACTGCAAGCGTCAGCGACGACGATTGACGGATTGAATGCTTGAAAACGTGGATCGGCAATCGGTGGAATGTCGATTCCACATTTTGGCGGATCTGGGACAGCTAGAGAAGATATAAGCCGACGTAATGACAATAACGACGGATTGAGTACGCCTCCTGAAAAGTTCTCATTCATACGACAACTCACACGATCGAGCGTGTCTTGCATATCTTCACAGCTATACTTGTATTCTTGTTCAATGCATACGCCGTCAGCATCACACAATCCGCCAGTAAACGTGTTGCCGATCTTGTTTTTGCCGTCAGCGTTTATGAAAAACGTTCGCTTTTTTATGTAGCTAAAATCTGGTCGCGGATTCCACACGAACGGCATTCCCGAATCGTCGAGGGTTACTTCAAGCTTGTAGTATTGTTTTGTCGGCAACGTATGTTGATAGCCAAAGTTGATTCCGTTTTTCGAATCGTCGATGACTTTACCGTCTGCACGCTTGTCGTCTGATTCTCTGAGAACGTAATGCCACTTGAGCATGTCCGACAGTTTCGGATATTTTGGGTCTTCAAACTCCTTAACGTTTTTCATGTACGTTACACGTAGTTTGAGTTTGTCGTCGAGCGTCCAGACGAAATCTGGTTGCATCTTCTCTCCAGCATTCTCTGGAAGTAGAAGGTCATCGATGTCGACGCCATCGAGTGTCTTGCCGAGTTTGTACTTCGGCGTCGCTTGAAAAACATATAACGGATATATTTTGTCATTCTTTGATATACTCAAATATTGATTATTCATGTACGCGTTTCGATCAAATTCACACGAAACAGTCGTTTGATTGTAATTTTGACTAATAGTAAAATGTCGCCAATTTTCTTGTCCAGATGATGTAAAATAATATCCTTTATCTTTATCCCAGTTTAATTCCTGATTCTTCAGTGGCACTTCTGAGAAATATAAATCAATCCGATGGAATGGTTCAATACCGCCAGCTAAGCCTTGAGTAATAACTCTTTCGGTTATGATCCAGTCGCCCTTATCGCGGACGGCTTGATCAAACAGAGTTTTTGCGTTTATCTGAGATAAATCACAGAGCCAGCGATTCTTTTTTACAAACAGCCACTGATAATATCGATAATTAAACTCTGTATCGTAGTCTTTTCCGTTAAACGCTTTTGAATCCTTGTGGCCAAGAGTCAATGAGTTGACTTTCATGAGTTGCTCAGGGATATTCTTCTTAGCAGCGTGCGTCAGCGGAGCGAATACGAACGATATTGAAACAGCGACAACAGTTGATAATAAAACTAACTTGTTTATCTTTCCCATAGTACCTTATACTCCCCAGTATCCATCATGTATATTCCAATATCATCGTAATCGCATGACAAGCCGAGAATACCCAAGTATTCAGCCTCACCGAACGGCGTAATGATCTTTAATCTCTTGCGGGTCGACATAGTATTCTCCCGTCTCCCGTTTATACTCTTCATTCGCTTCTAACGTACGCCATTCGGCTTCTTCAGGTTCAAACCCTGTATCATCGTTCAAACCCTGATCAATTGTACGTTCGAGGTCATGAGCATAAGCTTCATCGTCGTACAGTTGAGCTTGTTCCTCCTCAAACTTCTTCAATGCTAGATGATTTTTAAGTTGCTTGAGAAGAGTCGAGACAATCGAAACTCCAAGCAGAATCGCCACAACGCTAAGAATAAACGGGGCTAATTGTGTAAATATATCTAGTAAATGCGAAACTGAGAACGCTTTTGAAATTGCTTGTAGTTGATCGCTTGTCATTCTCCAAGACTCCTCTTAAAAATCCTTTTAATGTCGTTTAAGACGTAATGACCGATTAATACTCCTAATAAGAACCACAACATGCGATTAATTCCTCCTTAAGTTAAATTATTCTTGTACCAATATCTAGGGAGCAACCAGCGAAGAAAAAGCGTGAGGACAAAAACTCCAATGATTGCAAATAGCAGGGAACTAACCGCAAGTAGTAGTTCGTACTGAAGAACTAGCAATTCATGATCGGAAAATGCTAGAAGTTGCGGTCGTGAATAAACGAGCGGATTCAGCATTATAGACCTCTTCCGCTCATGTTATCGATTAAAACACGGATCCAGCTAAAAATGACGAATAGCACAATTAAGGTCATCAGCAGGGGAGCAGATGAAATAATTACTTGTGCTATTGCGTCAGCTAGTCTCATGTCGAACAAAAAACGAACTAGTCGTTAATTCCTTCCTTGAAATCCTTCTGGGCTTGGACATTAAACTTTTTAATGGCCATTTTCAGAAGTTCACGAGTGTTATCGTCAATATAGTCAAGATTCAAACGAATTGGCGTCTCAGAGATTGGCGACTTTATATATAGAGAGCCAACCAAATATTCATTGCCAGATTTTTTCGACTTGCCAACGATAATCTCAAAATTATCGACAAGGGCAGTCGCGTTGATATTTTGTTTGTCGGATTGTTCAGACATTATAATTAAAACCTTTCATTGGTTATTTATTGATTGATCAAACACGATAGAGTAATCGTGTTTATGACATAATTATAATGTCGCACAATGTACCTTTTACGCAATAATAAATACCACATAAAGATGAATATACATATGTCTACATATATTCGCTAATACCTTAAAAACGAACTTTTTCTAGTAATTCGGCCAGGGGATTCTCTATTATATACAGCCTCATAAAACATACCGTCTTTTATAAAAATATACACCAACAAAATACGAACTTAAAAATATTTTTTAATTCCAGCATTACGCATACTGGAGTGCGACATTGATATTTTTACATCAATATAAACTCTGAACATGCGCGCCGTAAGCTCGTTAAGTTTTCCACAATGCATTTTATATTATTTGACATTTTTATATTTTTATTGCCCTACTCCCCTAGCTTATCATTTTGCGATTATTTGACTTTTGCATATTTTTATATTGTTATATATATTTTATACGCCATACAGAAATAGAACAAAAAGAGAACTTACTCTATCCAGAAGAGAAGTTGAACGCCCTACTTATAAAACGACCTCTGATCTACCCTGACGTCTATATACCCTGGCTTCGCGCCATTATTGTCCAAATAACTCAAAGTAGCTATCGCCTGTTTAACCTGAGCTTGAGCAGACCTATCCACCGTCATACGGATCTGGGTTTCCCTGCCCTCAACCTTAAACCAAACTTGGCGTACAGTATTAGCCGGCAGAATAACCTCTGAAACATTCATTTTATGTTGCGAAAATTCAGACACGGCTTGACCAAGAAAGCTCAGGAATTGACGATTGATAACTTCTTGGCCACCCCTAGTCGGTAGACCGCTTTCATCACGAACAGCAACCGTAGGCGCGGCAAAATAATTCTGCTCAAAAGTAACGCCACTATCATCAACAAAATAAATCTTATCTCCAGAAGACCACTGAGCCACCGGCTGCCTAAACGTCAACTTAACGGCTGATCGCGCTAGAAAATCTCCCTCCACGCGAATATTTTTTACCTCAGGGGCTTTCTGTAAAAAAAATTGCTTCAGATCATTATTATTGAGGAAAAACCGGAATCTCTCCGCTGGATGAGCGCTGTAATATTCATTAAGAACGCTCACGTATTTATTAGCGTTACTGGAGCTTTTTGTGTCGGGAGTTTGGACTGAAATATTGATTGTCAATTGAAACAAAAGGAATATCACAATAAGCAGACTTACCGCAGTCGCAAACATTTTCCGCATTACACGGCGACGTTTTTTCACCAATTCGTGAGTCTCGAGTCTCTCGGAAGTCTCCAAAGGAGAGGACGTTTGACGGCTATTAAGCGTCCTGTTCCGACGATACGATTGGGCGGGCAAATCCTCGTAATTCTCAGTTCGACGACGCGCTGCGATTTCTCGACGACTTAGATTCTCGTACGATTTTTTCTTAGAGAAGGGGAATTTCACTTTCGCCTACCCTGCCTTCGCACTGTAGTAAGAATAATTTTCGCCATATCTTTAGCCGCGTTTGGCTTAGCAAATTTACCGAAGTTATCGCCCAGACCTTTAAGAATTTTCTGAGATTTTAACACGCCAATTATTTTTCGTGCCAAGATTTGATTATCCTTATCCAACTCGTCTTCGGAAACTATCAACGCCGCCAATGCGTCCTGGTAAACTTTAGCGTTTTTCAATTGATGCCCGCCCGTCAAATGACCGTTGGGGATGATGATTGTCGGTTTATGTAGCGCTGCCAATTCCAAAAGAGTAGTCGCCCCTGCCCTGGTCACGACTATATCCGCCGCCGCCAAAACTTCCGCCATTCCATTGTGAACAAACGCCTGCAATCGCCAGCCTTCTCGCTCGTCGGTTTGCTTGAGAATTTCTTCATATTGCTGATTTCCCGATATCAAAAACACCGAAGCCTCAGAAAGCAGATTTTCCCTAATTGCTACAATCGCGGAATTAATTCGCCCAGCTCCGAGTCCACCGCCAGTGATAACAACTAGCGGTTTATTGACATTAAAGCCCAATTTTTCCTTCAATTCTCTCCTCTCGGCCTCAGAATATGGATGGAATTCTGGTGCAACTGGAATACCAACATATGAAGCTTTTTCTGGCGGATAATTGTAATATTCAAGCGGCGCGCCCGTACCAATAGCTTTCGCGAAAGGACTCAGCAAGCGATTCGTCAAACCTGGATGAGCGTCAGAATCATGCAAAACCAACGGAATTCTTAATAGCCGAGCTGCATAACCAACTGGCAGACAAACATACCCGCCCTTAATGAAAATAACGTCTGGACGCCACTTCATAAGCTTAAATAAACTCTGGAAAAATCCAACCATCACCTTAAAACCGTCGCGCAAATTTGGAAATAAAATTGACGGATGTAGATGAAATGAGATGCTTTTTCCGTGATATCGGCGTAATTTTCCAGCAATAATCAAATCGACCGGAATATTCTCATCGAACTTAGCAAAAATCCCGCGCGCGCTGGCGCCAAATTTTTTATCGCACCAAAAACGAAGCTCGTGATCACCAGTTTTCTGTAATTCTCTAAATACGGCTACCACTGGCGTAACGTGTCCGCCTGAGCCGCCGCCGACCGCTAAGATCTTGGCCACTTTCACCCTCCTCTAATGCTTTATGTGACGTATACTTGGAAATTTGGAAAACTAAACCGAGCGCTGCTGCGATAAACAACATGCTTGTACCGCCATAGCTTAATAATGGCAATGGGATTCCGGTAAGTGGCGCTAATCCTGTCATTGCGGCAATATTCAGTATCACGTGAGAAGCAATCCAGCCAAAAATTCCCGCCACAATTAGCCGCAATGTTACGTTTGGAAGCCTCGCGGCTACGTGCAAAATTGATAGTAGCAACGCCGTAAATAGCGCCAATATAGCCATTAAGCCGACAAAGCCAAACGTTTCTCCCATGACTGCAAAAATTGAGTCGTTGGTCGCCTCTGGAAGATATCCTGTCGCCTGAACACTCTTGCCAATTCCAAGCCCCAGAAGCCCGCCAGAGCCAATCGCAATTCTGGCCTGCTGAATGTGATAATTCTTATTCTCCTGGCTGCTCGTCCCTTTGTGGCTATCGCCTTGCACAAAAGTCATCACGCGCTCGATTCGGTGCGGCGACGTAAAAATCATCACCAAACCACAAAGTGCAACAATCGCCAGAATCTTCTTGAAAATCTTCCAATCAATTCCAGCCACCAAAATCATTGATAAGATAATCGCTATCAACGAAATTCCCGTTCCCAAGTCTTTTTGCAAAAACACAATCATCAGCAGCGACAAGCCGGAAATAATGCCCAGCGGAATGATAGTTTTTTGGATGTCGTTCAATTTTCCCTGTTGCGACCGCCGCCCTAAAAATCCCGCCAAAAATAATAGCACGCCATATTTGAGCAATTCTGACGGCTGGAAACTTCCCAATACGCCCAATTGGAACCATCGATACGCACCGTTAGTTTCCTGTGCAAATGACAAATGAAGTACCGCGCCCGAAAGAAATAGTAAAATACATAACGCAAATCCAGTGTAAAGAATGTATTTTGATCTCTCACCAATAAACCATTTGTACGGTGTAAAATAAAACGCAGAAAAAGCCACGACAGCAATAAGTACACTCGTCAGCTGCTTGCCAAAGAAATACGTATCGCTATAATTCGTGCCGTAAGCATAGTTCATCACGTTGGCGCGTTGTGGCCCCAGCGCATACATAACAATCAGCCCAAGTAGCAGCAAAAGTCCCATATAAAGCACAATCTGATACATCGGTCGATGGCTTCGAACCGGCTGAGCGATAGATTGACGATTTTTGGCGACCGAATTACGCAATATGACCTCCAGCAAGCGCCAGCATCACGCCGATAAACGCCATCACGCAGCCAATAACCCAAAAGCGCATCGTCACCTTAGTTTCCGGCCAACCAATCGCCTCCAAGTGATGATGAATCGGCGCAGATAAGAAAATCTTCCTCTTAAACAGCTTCTTGCTGACGATTTGAGTCAAGCTCGATCCCGCCTCGATTACAAATAGCAAGCCAATCACAGGAAGTAAGAGCAAAGAGTCAGTCAACATCGCCACAACACCCAAGCTGGCTCCGTAAGCAAAACTTCCAACGTCGCCCATGAAGAATCGAGCTGGATAAATATTGAACCACAAATAGCTCAAAAGCACACCAACAACTGTAAAGCAGAATCCCGCCAATATAACATGTTGTTGCAATAAAGCAATCACACCAAACGCCCCAAAGCTAATACCAAGCAGTCCACCTGCCAGTCCGTCCATTCCGTCAGAAATATTAACAGCATTACCAGTAGCCACCACCGCAAATGCGAACAAAGGAACTATCAACCAGCCAATATTCACTTCACCCACAAACGGCACATGAAAACTCGCCACGCCCAGTTTGGCAAAGAAAAACCAACCAAGCACTACGCCAATCAACGTAATCAGCGCAAACTTCACTGGACTACGAAGCCCAGCCGCGCCGCCACCCAAACCGCGCAGATTGATGATATCGTCAATTAGCCCGACAATTCCGCCACCAACCAACGCCGCCAAAGGAAGCCAGGTCTGCGCTCGGTCTAGATTGAAGAAAATCGTCACCACAAAGATTGAAATTACGCCAATCACTCCAGCCATCGTCGGAATGTTTCGCCGCAATTTTGCCGCTTGGAATTTGGCAAAAACCTTTAGCTTTTTCCCATCAGTGCTTTCCGACCTTTGGCGCTTCCAGAAGCGATATCGATAAGCGAAAAACGTATAAATTGGCGTTAAAAACATCGCTAGTAAAAACGCGCCGACGCTCAGTAAAAACACGTGCGTCAATTCATTAGTCATTGTTTGTAAAGCTATTCCCATATTTATTCCTTTGGTGCTATTTTCATATAATCAATCATCCAATTGGATATATCCGTAAAAATTGGTCCGGCATGAAGATTTCCCTGTAGGTTAATCCCTTTTCCCGGAGCCGCTACACGTACCATTATGACATATTCGACGCCATTTTTTCCACCGCCATAACCAATGTATGTAGCAATCGTTTCCTTCTGTGTGTAAGCGCCGTTAACCACCGCTTCAGAAGTACCGGTTTTTCCACCAATTTCATAGCCAGATTTGTCACTCTTTGATAAGAATGAAGATCGGCGCGCCGTCGTTAGCATCGTTCGCATCTGCGATGACGTGCCGCTGCTTACGGTTTGGCGAATGACTTTATTTTCCGACGGTTTCAAATTGCCAGATTCGTCAATTGTACCAACGAGAATGGTTGGTTTGTAATATTGACCGCCGTTAACTAGCGACGAAAATCCAGCCGCGACTTGAACCATAGTCAAGTTCATACTCTGACCGTAAGTCATAGCCGAATAACGAACCTCATTTCCTTCAGCACTATCCGGCGGGTAAATATAACCCGAAGCCTCGCCCAGCTCAATTCCAGTTTTAGCCCCAAAGCCAAATTTATCGTGATAATATTCATACAAAGTCTGACGAGCCGGCAAATTAATCTGCGAGCCATTTCCTAATTTTCGAATCGCGGTAATCGTGCCGACGTTGAGCGAATTGTTAAACGCGCCTTGAATCGTCATCGTGCCGCCCAAACCTCTCAAAGCATTACACATCGTGCGGTCAGCGACTTTAATACAATCGGTATTATTATACGTGCTAGACGGCGTAATAACGCCCTTGTCAATTGCCGTGGCAAAACTAAATGATTTTATAATCGAACCCGGCTCAAACGGAACCATGGATGCGCTATCCACAAACACCGACCCGTTTTTCTGCTTGGCAAAATCCGCTGGATTATATGTCGGATAATTCGCCATTGCCAAAACTTGACCGTTTTTCGGATTCATAACAATCACACTTCCCTCGGTGGCGCCAGCTGCTTCGACTCCTTTTTTCAACGCCAATTCAGTCTGGCTTTGAATATTCCTATCCACCGTCAGCGCCAAATTGTCGCCAGATTTCGCCTCGATTCGCATATTATTTTTTCCAACCGTCAAAGGTATATTCCTCACGTCAGTTACAGATTGCAACAATCCATCACGACCCTTAAGCTGCTTATTCAAAGAGCCTTCGACGCCATATTGACCTTCGCCAGCCGCATTCACAAATCCAAGCACGTGCGCGCCCAGTTCGCCCTCAGGATAATTTCGAATAGAACTTTGCTGATACAACACGCCTGCAAAGTTTTTCTTTTTCAATTTTTCCGCCTGAGTCCTCGTAATATTCTTTGCCAAAACTTCATAGCGCGACTTTTTATTATTGAGCCGTTCAGATACATTTTCCATCATTTCGCCGCCAGCAATTTCCCTCAAACTATCAACAAGCTGACTCCGCTCTTTATCGTCAATCGACTGCGGGTCCGCAATCACCGTATAGACCGCCTGATTAAGCACCACAGGAACTGGCGTTTTCCCGTCCATCATGTAAATTTTCCCGCGCTCCGCAGGAATGATAAATTGACGCTGCTGACTCGCCCGCGCCAACTCCGTATATTTGCCATATTGCAAAATCTGCAATTGAAATAATCGCAACACAAAAGCCGCCATCACTACTAGTAAAGCGATGGCTAACCAACCAGTTCTTGAACGAATAAGCCGCTGCATATTGCTTATCTTATTATATCACTATTGAGCGTAATGCGTTTCAGTTGTCGTCATAGCTGAAGCGACATTGCTATTCTTCACCTTCTCTAACGCTGTCAAGCGTGCATTCTGCACTTCCAATTCTGACTTTTTTGCGCTTAGTTCGGTGATTTTTGTATCCAGGCTCTGAGCTTCATAGCCGTAAGCCGTAAGTCTGGTTGCCTGAGTAAGATAAATCAAGCCCAGTACTGTAATCATCAATGCAACTAGCACTGTATGAGCAACAGGACCAAGTTTGACCTGAGACTGAAAACGTGTAGAATTCTGATTTCGGCGCAATTGACCGTGTGAACGTCGTGAAGTAAATGTGGTAGTGTTTGTCATTTGTCTCTATCTTTTATGTTTATATTTGTGTTTAGCATAACAAACCAGCCCGCCCGTTAAAGACAGGCTGGTCTTTCTAAGGTATATTCCGGAATACGCTTTAGTCTAGCCGCGGCGTACTGAAACAGCCTCTGGCTTGTCTGTATTCTGGAATTCTACTTTGATGTGGATTGGCATATTGTGCCTCCTTCTTTTTGTTTTATTTTTTCACGGCGTATCGAAATTTTGCACTTCGACTACGCGGATTGTGAACATCTTCAGTTCCAGACACCGGTTTTTTCTCTGGAACAATCAGCTCAGCCTCATAGCCAGCCGTTGCTTGCTCCGAAAAATAACGCTTGATCAATCTGTCTTCCAAGCTATGAAAACTAATTATTCCTACTCGCCCGCCCTTATTAAGTAAGCGTGGCAAAAGTGGCAATAGTTCTTCAATCAGCTTAAGTTCGCGATTGACTTCAATGCGTAGCGCCTGAAAGGTACGAGTCGCAGGATGATGTTTCATGCTACCGCGACCAACGGTTTGCTTGATCAGATCAGCCAGCTCAGTCGTTCCCTGAATTGGTCGAGCCTTGACAATTGCCTGCGCAATTCGCCTTGCTCGCCCGGGATTTTCTTCGCCGTAACGAATAATCAGCTGCGTCAAATCATCAACCGAATACGAATTGACAATATCTGCCGCTGTAATTTCCGTCCGATTGTCCATCCGCATATCTAGCGGACCGTCAAATCTGAACGAAAAACCTCTCTCTGCTCTGTCAAGCTGTGGTGACGACACCCCCAAATCAGCCAAAATCACGTCAAACTTACGCCCCTGCTTGACCAAATCTTGCGCTGCGCTCACAAAATCTTTGTGAATTAAAGTTACGCCTTTTTCAGCCAAATCGCCCAATGTCTTAATCGCGTTTTCGTCGCGATCGACCAACACTGAGTTTAAGTAATTGTCCGTCCTATTTAAGAATGCCCTGGCATGGCCGCCATAGCCAGCCGTCAAGTCGAGATACGACTCGCCTTCGACTGGCTGCAGCTTGCTAAGGGTTATCTCCAAAAGTACGGGAACATGAATCGGTTCGTCTGTCCTAGACTCTTCCGACTGTGGTGGATGTTCTTTAATACTCATCATTATTCCATTATACAGAAATAATGCTCGAGATCACCTAACTGGATATTTAATTCTGGCTTTTTTGTATTTGTGTTTTGTTTGTTTTTGTTGTCTTAGAGTGGAAATTTGTTGATTGTCAGTAACAACCATGTTTTCCAAAGAGACTTATGTGTGAGGTGGAGTTTTTTTGGGAGGTGTTTGAGGAAGGTGCGTTGCCGTTTTTAATGTGGAGCAAATTGCCACATGCCATTTTCAAATACCCAGATAGTTGATCTCGAGAGGTTTCTAATTGTTAAAGTGCTTAGCTAATCTACTATTCCGCATTCTCAGCCGCTATTAGCCGAAAATATTCCCCCGCTCGCACAGCAACGACTTCTCTGTCAATTCCAGCGTAGTCGAGCAAATGTTGCTCAATCGTCACTCGTCCTTGTTTTTGGTCAAGCGCCGATGCGGTTTTACCTCGTCGGAATTTAACGTTCAGGTCGGCAACCCGCTCATCCAGAATACTTCCCGTTAGAGCGCTTTCCACTTCCCGATCCCAGATTTGCTGTGGATATAAGTGGAGATATTTGCCAAACCCGCGAGTTAGCACGACGCCTGATGCAAATTCTGCCCTGAGTTCAGCCGGAATTGTCAAGCGTCGCTTGTCGTCCAACTTACGCTCAAAGTAATCTGTCTGCACGTCGTCCTTCCTTCGTGGTAGATTAGTTGTTTTTTATAGTGGATGTTTGTTTTTGTTGGTGATTTTCCATCAACTTTCGTTCCACTGACTCCACTATACTACCCACAGCTACCCACTTGCAAGCCCTTTTTATGATTTTTTACCCATTTTTGCGTCAAATAAAAACTTTTCCACATTTTTGTGGAAAAGCCTAGCGTTAAGTTGATGTAAGTCTACGCTATTTAATAGTTTTGGGCAATGGATTAGCACTTAAAGTTATTTCAGACCAGCCTACAATTGAAGGACAAACTAGTATACGCTTTTAACGACATAAAAAGAACACCGGCGAACCGCTCAAGTAAGGCGATTTAGTTCCGGTGGCTCTTAGCATCAGCATAGTAAATAATCCTCAATAAATCAATAGCGATAAGCTCCAGCACTCTATTCAAGAAACTATTAATGGGATCTAAAGGCTACAATCCCTATATCTCTCGACAAACTCCCTACTCGACTGCCTCAAAACCTCATCAATTGCTAACGCGTCAGGAGAAACTTCCAGCGCTCTACGGTTAATTCCATATAGATACAAATTATCCAAATCTCGCACGCGGCTCAAAGCTACATAACCCATGCCTTCGACAAACGCCTTTCTCAGGTCAATCTTAGCCACATCAAGCGTCATTCCTTGACTTTTGTGAACTGTTATCGCCCACGCCAAACGCAGCGGAACTTGAGAAATGCTCGCTCGTTTGCGCTCTCCGTCTCGCAATTCCCAAACATCCGGTACCATCGTCACTCGACGACCGTCTCGAAATTCAACAACCGGATATTCCGTCAACGGCTCGAAATTAACCACCGTGCCAATACTTCCATTGGCATATAATTTTTGCGGCGAATTTTTAACCGCCATCACTAACGCGCCCAGCTTAATCACCAAATTTTCTGGTGCCAGGACCGACCTTTGCAGATTCTCTACATAAATCTTCGAGCCCGTCGTCGTCTGTTGATACGAACGTTCTTCTCCCGGCAATTCCGCCAGTTTTTGAATATTGATATCATCGACATCAACATTTACGGTGTGCAGTTCTGTGATATCACCATCTGGCGGCTCAATTTCCGTACGCG